>JBDRPR010000494.1:0-25205 GCA_043826845.1 Bacteroidota bacterium | reverse complement strand
TTGACAAATAATTTATTAAAACAATTTACCCCTGAATGATAATTAAAAAATTAATTTATGATAAAGCTTCTGATATGATTTATTAATAAAAATTTAGTACTTTAGACAAATGAAATCTGAAATTTCAATTTTACTTCTATTAATCTCATTTTTTTCATATTCTCAAATTCCAGACTATTGTGATTATATGATAGATTTTGAAGATACAAATCAGTTTTTCAGACTGGAAATTGATTCTGTCTCAAACCCAAATAATATTTGGCAAATAGGGGTGCCGAACAAACAAAATTTTAATAGTTCATTGTCCCATACTCACGCTATAATTACAGATTCAATAAATTCATATCCTGTAAATGATACTTCTTTTTTTATTGTAAGACATATTGCGTCATATTGTCAGGGTTTTTATTATACCTATATTGCAGGGATTAAGGGTTATTTCAAAGTGAACAGCGATAGTCTTAATGATTATGGTACTATTGAATTTTCTCCCAGCAACGGATACGAATGGATTGATATTATAAATGATCAGGAGTATTCTTATTTTGATTGGTATAATAAACCTGTATTAACTGGAAATTCTTATGGTTGGGAATATTTCTCAGTTAATATTGCAGAAATTTTTGGTGAGTTTTGGATTTTTCCGGGCGATACTGTTCTTTATAAATTCAGTTTTATTTCGGATGGTATTCAAACAAATAAAGATGGTCTGATGTACGATGATTTACGTTTTGAGGATTGGGCTGAAGCAATTGAAGATATTGATAGCAATAAAACTATGTCATTTATATTCCCAAATCCAGCAAACAGCGAAATCAATATTGAGATAGCAGATAATGAAGAAAATACATTATTTGAAATGTACAATAGCAAAGGTCAAATAGTTTATAAATCAATTATTTGCGACAATTATAGCAAAATAGATGTAAGGGGATTTTTACCTGGATTGTATTTAATGAAATTATCTAATTCAATGTTTTATCAAAAAAGAAAACTAATAATAAATTGATTATGAAGAAACTATCGACATTATTTTTTATAATAATCAGTACTTTTGTATATTCACAGAGCTGGAATTATTTAAATACAAGCTCGATAATGTATAATCAAATATCTATTTATGCGTTTAATGAAGATACTATTATAACAATTGGAGATTGTGGAAGCATCTATAAATCTATCGATAGCGGAAACAGCTGGAGCGTTTTGTATTCTGGAAACTCATCCCATTTAAAAGACATTGATTTTTCAGATAATGATACAGGTTACTGTGTTGGACAAAATGGCACAATTATTAAATCTATTGATAATGGAAGTACATGGACAATAATAAATAGCGGAGTAAGTATTAATTTAAATGCTATTTATATTAAATCTGCTGAAGATATATGGGCAGTTGGAGATAGCGGATTAATATTGAATTCAACTGATTATGGTAATACATGGAATTCAATATTCTCAAATACTTATCAGGATTTGAATGACATAAAATTTTTAAATAGTGATACTGGTTTTATAGCATGTGATAGTGGGATTTTATTAACAACAATTAATACAGGTATATTATGGAACATGCAATGCTTAGATTCTGTATATTATGTGGATCTAATAAAATTAGAATTAACAAATAATTATAGCTACATTATTGGTGGAAGTATATACTCCTTTTTTGAAATATATCCGGGAAACTTATTTATATCTGGTAATTTTATCAATTGGAATAAATATAGTTACTATTTTGGAAAATATAGTATTGATTTTATAAACGATAGTGTTGGATTTGCTTGTTCGTCCATTATTCCTGTTAAACTTGATGTTATTGAAATATTTAAAACATTTGATTATGGGCAATCATGGAATAAAATATATACCGATAATAGTCCTCCGTTCTATTACACAAATCAGTCAGATGTTTTTTTTATTTCTGATTCAATTGGTTTTGTACTATCTGGAAGTTCAATTTTGAAAACAATAAATGGAGGGGAATTATCTTATAAAAATGAGATTAGCAAAAGTCAGGAAATATTAATATTTGTTAATCCAGATAATCAAAGTATTAATATTCTATTCGATATGTCAGAATACTCAAAAACAGAAATCCGGATTATTGATATTCTTGGTCACATAAAAACTACAATTCCTGTAACATCAGAAAGAACGCTTATAAAAACAGAGGGCTGGGCAAAGTGAACTTATGTTTGTAATTTATTTGTAGAAGGGAAGTTAGTGAGGTCAGAGAAAATGGTTTTGAAGTAAATAAAACATTGTAATAGTCATTGTAAGGGATATAGCTACGAAGCAATAGGCTTATAAGAGACAGATTGCCTCGCTCCATTCGCAATAACGATTAAAATCAAGGTATGGAGCACCACAGTATTTGTAAAACAAAACAGCACTGATATCACAAGGTACAGCCCCAGAAGCCTTTCTATGGGTATATTAAAATGAATGTTATAATTACAGCCAATTAAATTTTTTTTCTTGAATTCTTCTTAAAAGTTGTATTTTCGTAATAATTTAATTTGATGATAATGAAAAGAAATTTCCCAGAATTATTTTTAATAATAATGATATTTCCGTTGTTATATTTTACCTTATTAAATAACCCTGTTAATCAGAATGAAGTCATAATTCCTTCATATCCCAATGCAGTTGATCTTCAAAACAGGCTGGCATGGGAAAATTACAGGTTAATGGATCCTGTAACAGGTCGTATTCCTGAAAATATTCGATCATTGGAACTGGAATTTGCAAGATCACTTCCTTCGGATAAAAATTATTCATACCGAATGTCACAGTGGGTAAACAGAGGCCCGTACAATGTTGGTGGAAGAACCAGGGGAGTGGCGCTTGATATAAATGATGAAAATGTAATTATTGCTGGAGGTGTCTCTGGAGGTATGTGGAGATCAGAAAACGGAGGAACTGATTGGGTTAAAACTACTGCACCCGGACAACTGCATAGTGTGACATGTTTAAAACAGGATTTACGCACAGGTAAAAACGATATCTGGTATTTTGGAACAGGTGAAGGATATGGAAGTTCTGCCAGTGCAACCGGAGCATACTATTTAGGTGATGGTCTTTTTAAATCAACTGATAATGGCATGACATGGACATCAGTGATATCTACATCAGTTGAAAATCCACAATCCTTTATTAGTGGTTGGCAGGTTGTTTGGAATGTTGCTCTTGATCAGGCCGTTGACACTCTTGATGTAGTTTATGCTGCAATATACGGAACTATTATGAGAAGCGATAATGGAGGAGATACATGGACAAATACAATAGGTGGTTCAGGAAGCTATTTTACTGATGTGACTACAACCTCTGACGGTATTGTTTATGCTACTCTCAGCAGTGATGGAACAAAAAGAGGAATCTGGAGGTCAGTTGACGGAATTTTATGGACAAATATAACACCAACTGGTTTTCCCACCGCATATGATCGCATTGTTATGGGATTAAATCCAATGAATGAAAATTCACTGTATTTTCTTGGTGTAACTCCGGGCGGAGGACAACAAACTGTAACCTGGCAGGGCGATACCGTATATAATAGTTTGTGGAAATATACTTATTTGTCGGGAAATGGAGCTGATACTAATGGTGTTTGGACTGATCTGTCGGCCAGCATACCTAATTCCGGAATTACAAATTTCGATAATTTCTATGCACAGGGTTCTTATGATCTGGCTGTAAAAGTAAAACCTGATGATTCATCTACAGTTTTTATTGCCGGTACAAATATTTACAGATCGACTGATGGATTTTCTACACCTAATAATGTGACACAAATTGGAGGATATGCACAGGGGACATCTATGCCTAATTTTCAGGTTTACACAAATCATCATCCTGATGTGCATGATATTTTCTTTCTTCCTTCTGACCCTGATGTGCTATTTACAGCTTCCGACGGAGGTCTTCATAAAACAATAAATTGCCTTAATCCTGTTGTTTCCTGGCAGTCCCTGAATCATGGATATTATACGACTCAACTCTATACTGTAAATTTCAACCCTGAAGATACATCAGATATTTTAATCGGAGGATTCCAGGATAATGGAAATTACTTTGTGAACAGTTCAGATCAAATGGCCGATTGGGTGATGACTTTAAACGGGGATGGTTCTCATAGTGCAATAGCAGAAAACGGATTAGTGTATTATCAATCAATACAACTTGGGAAAATATACAAAATGGCTATTGATGCTGCAGGTGCTGTTTCTGGGTTTAAGAGAATAGACCCAATTGGAGCAGGAGATTATTTGTTTATCAATCAGTTTGCGGTTGATCCTAATAATCCTGACCTTATGTACCTTCCTGTGGGCAGGCATATATGGAGAAATGACAGCTTGACACATATTGCTCTTACAAATACTTACGATTCAATAAGTGATGGCTGGTTTAAAATTACTGATAGTGCAAATTATTCTACTGCAAAAATGTCTGCTGTTGCTATTTCGAAAATTCCTGCAAATATTGTTTATGCAGGAACATCAAACCGAAAAGTATATAAAATTATTGATGCTCACACAGGAGATCCAGCTTTAACAGATATATCTTCGACAAGTTTTCCTGGTGGTGCAAATGTTGGTTGTGTAGCAATTGATCCCCGAGATGCAGATAAAGTTTTGGTAGTATTTACAAATTATAACATTTATAGTTTGTTTTATTCATCTGATGGGGGTTTGACATGGGTAAAAGCCGCAGGAAATCTTGAACAGGGCTCTGCAGGAGGAGGAAATGGTCCCTCTTTCAGGTGGGCTGAAATTATGCCGGTGGGTAACGAAACTTTGTATCTGGTAGCTACCAGTACTGGTTTGTATGGTACGAATGAAATAAACGGGACTTCAACAATATGGGTCCAGGTTGGAGCAAACACTATCGGAAATGTTGTCTGCGAATCGGTAAGAACAAGAGAAGCAGATGGTCTGATAGTGGTAGGTACTCATGGAAATGGGATTTATACAACAAAGATCACTTCAATAAATGAAATTGTGAATATCCCTGAAAATCAAAAAACCGTATTCCCTGAATTTTCAATTTTTCCAAATCCTGTTTCTGATCAGTTAATCATTAGAAATATAGCTGATTCCAGCATTGAATTGTATGATGTAAATGGAAAATTAATTTATAAAAGTTATATCACTGAAAATGAATATTTATTAAATGTGAATAAGTATAAATCAGGAGTTTATTATTTAAAATTTAAAAAGTCAAACCAGTTAATTACAAAACCAATAATTATTAATCATTAAAAGAATTATTATGGCAAAAAATATTTTATTATTTTCATTCTGTGTTTTATTAAGCATAGGTATGTTGGCTCAGAATAAGGCTACGGCTGATGACAGATGGGATAACCAGTTCAATGCAGGTAATGCACCTGATAATGTTGTTCGTACTATTGCAACTGATGGAAATATTATTTATGCAGGAGGTGAATTTTTAAATGTTGCCGGACAAAGCATACAGTATCTTGCAAAATATGATGGAACATCATGGACAAGCTTCGGTTCAGGAATAAACGGAATTGTTTATGATATATTAATTGATGGCACAAAAATATATGTAGGAGGCTCATTTACATCCATCGGTGGAATATCTGCCGATAATATTGCCATGTGGGATGGAACATCATGGAATACTTTGGGTGTAGGAATTACCGGAACAGTATATTGTTTGGCTAAAAACGATAATTATTTATTTGTAGGAGGTGATATAATAAATGCAGGTGGAATGCCTGTAAATAATATTGCAACATGGGATGAAACAAGCTGGAACACCCTATCTCTTGGTATGAATTCTTATGTTTATGCAATAGAGGTAAGTGGAACTGATTTGTATGCCGGCGGTGATTTCACGGATGCAAGCGGTGTTGCAAATACTTCATATATTGCTCATTGGAATGGATCCGCATGGAATTCTTTGGGAAATGGTTTGGACGGGACTGTTAATTCAATTTATGAAAGTAGTGGATCTTTATATGTTGGCGGAAATTTTATGAATTCAGGCACAACAACTGTTACTCGTATTGCCAAATGGTACTCAGGAAGTTGGTATCCTGTAGGAACCGGAGCTGATGGAATTATATATTCAATAAAAGAATTTAATGGAAATGTTTATTTTGCAGGTGATTATTCAACTATTGACGGAGTTTCGTCTTCCAATATAAGTAGTTACAATAGTATTATTTTTTCCTCTTTAGGCACTGGAATTTCAGGACCTGTATATGATATTTGTACTACAGATTTTGAATTATGGGCTGGAGGTGATTTTAATACAGCAGGAATTAACCCAAGTATAAATATTGCACGATGGATGTCCCCACCTTCTATAATTATTCATCCGGTTAATGCAAATCCCTGTATAAATGATACGGTTACTTTTTTTATTGATGCTGATGGAACAACCCCATTTACCTATCAATGGAAATTTAATGGTTCTGATTTAATTGGGGCAACAGATAGTTTTTATACAATTTATGGCGTTATTCCTCCTGATGCAGGTAATTATAAATGTGTTGTTATGAATGCTTCCGATACAGTTTCCACTAATACTGCTTCTCTTGTTGTTCACTTACCTCCTGTAATTACACTGAATCCTGTTGATCAGGAAAAATGTGAAGGGGAATTTGTATCATTCTCAATAATTGCATCAACTACAACAACAATGACTTATCAATGGCAGGTTGACGGAGTAGATATTCCTTCAGGTACTACTTCTGTGCTTTCAAAACCCTCAGTAGCACTTGCTGACACAGGAGTATTTCTTTGTATTGTTACAAATACCTGTGGCTCTGATACCAGTGATGAGGCTGAACTGATTGTTCATCCTTTACCTGTAGTTTATTTTACTGGCCTGGATTTGGATTATTGTACAAATGATCAGAAAGATACATTAGCTCCTTTTCCGTCTGGTGGTATTTTTTCTGGTGCAGGAATGAATGACAGTATTTTTAATCCTGTTGGACTACTTGGAACATTTACAATTAATTATGTTTTTACAGATACGAATGGTTGTATTTCTGATTTCGATAAAGATGTGACAATTCACGGACTTCCGGTTGCGAATTTCACAGGGCTCAATGCAAATTATTGTGTTAATGATCTTAATTCAGTTTTATCAGGAACACCAGTAGGAGGAATCTTTATTGGTCAGGGAATTACTGGAAATACATTTTATCCTGATTCAGCAGGACCGGGAACTTATGATATTACATATTTTTACATGGATAACAATGGATGCACTGATACTGATATTCATGTTGTTGAAGTTTACGAAATACCTGGAATTTTTGTCGGTAATGACACAAGTATATGCCTTGGTGATGTGCTGACAATAACAATGACAGGTGATTTTGGAATGTATGGATGGTTTTTTACACCAGATTTGTTTACTGTTCTTGATGTTTATCCTGTCAGCGATACAAGTTATGCAGGTTGGATTATGAATACTAATGGTTGCCTTGCTATAGACACTATTTCTGTAATTGTTAATCAACTGCCTACTGGTGTTTCTTTTTCAGGATTAGATACGGAATACTGCAATTTTGCAGAAGCAGATACATTAATTGGAATTCCAGATGGTGGAATCTTTCTCGATTCCTCTGTTGTTGGAAATGTGTTTTATCCAGGTTATTTGACTTCAGGCATCTATGACATTGTTTATCAATATACTGATTCAAATGGGTGCAGCGACTATGATACAAATTCAGTTTATATAAAACCTGTAACAAATGTCTCTTTTACAGGACTTGACGCTCAGTATTGTCTTAACAACACAGTTGATACACTTATTGGAATTCCTGTTGGAGGTACTTTTTCAGGCGGAAATATTGTCGGTTATGTTTTTGATCCTCAGATAGCCGGAACAGGTGTTCATGAAATTATTTATGAGTACCTTGATACAAATGCCTGTTATGCATATGACACAATCTCAACATTGGTATTATCTGTCCCCGATATAAGCCTTGGACAGGATACAGGTATTTGTACCGGTGACAGTTTAGTAATTTATGCAACAAGTAGCAGTGCATTATATTATTACTGGAATATAACCGGTAATTCCGATAGCATATATGTAAGTCCCTTATCAGATACTTATTATATTGTTACTGTTTCTGATGGAAACTGTGAAAATTCTGATTCCATTTTTGTTGAATCTCACCCTTATCCTGAAGTTGATCTAGGGGATAACAGGGATTTGTGCGAAGGCGAATACTTGAATGCTGGTGGTGGTCAGGAAATATATTTCTGGATTCCTGCAGGATCTGATAGTATTATGCCAATAATACAGTCAGGGACATATTCTGTTACGGTTACCTCATATTATGGCTGCATAACAAGTGATGCTGTTCAGATAACAGTATTACCAACACCTGAAATTGACTTGGGCAATGATATAACAATAACTACAGATAATGTAATAATTCTTGGCGGAGGTGGTAATTATAATTCATATTTATGGAATACAGGTGACAGTACTTCACTTATTGCAATTGATGGTTCACTCTTGGGATACGGACAATACACTTATTGGCTGGTTGCTTTCAATTCAAATGGATGTTTTGATACAGACACAATAATTATTACGGTAAATTACGGACTTGGGGTTGAAGATCAGATTCCAGAAGGTTTTATTATTTCTCCTGTACCTGCAAATTCAATTATTACTGTCGAAAGTCAAACGGAAATTAGTCTGATTGAAATTTTTGATGTTTATGGTAAAACAATAATTCAGCAAAACGTTTCAGGAAAATCTCAGATTATTGATATTACAACTCTTTCGGATGGAATTTATTTTATCCATGTCAAAGGAGAAGGATTGAATGAAATTAGAAAACTGTTGAAACAGTAATAATGATAAAAACTCAGATTGTCAACAATTTATCCTATTGACTGTAATCTTTTCAGCAGTTGAATGTTCTTAATGCTTATTCTTTTATTGGTAATATCAATCAGTCCGTCTTTTTTAAATTCTGATAAAATACGAATTACTGTTTCAATAGTGGTATTTGCAAAATATGCCATTTCTCTGCGACTAATTGTTTGGTGAAATTCAGGTGAATTATAAATATATTCAGATAGATAAATTAAAACTTCTGCAATTCTGCCTCTGACATTTTTTTGGTTTTGAAAAGCAAGAAATTGTATGTACCTGTTTGCAATCATTGCCTGAGTTTCTGTAAATTTTTCGGCAAATATTCCATTATTTCTGATTAGCTTTTCAATTAATGTTTTGGGAATAAAAATAATTTTACAATCAGTTACCGCCGAAACAGATACATTGTACGATTTTTCATTAAATAAAGAAAGAATAGCAATCAGCCAGTTTGGTTTTATAATGTCAATTATTCTTTTAAAAGATCCATCCTCAGCATATAATCTCGCAAATCCTTCAACCAGAAGACCGATTTGGGAGTTCAGAGTTCCTTTTTTTATGATAGTTTCACCTTTTTTAAATTCAGCCATCATAGATTTTGTCTGTAATTCTGTTTTTTCTTTATCAGACAGGTATTTAAATAAGGAAAAGTCGTTTAATCGATACATGATATATAACATATATAAATATGAACAAATATATATATAAATATGACAAAAAATAGATTTTGTCTATAAAAAAGAATAAAATAATAAGTTACATTTCGAAATAAATAAATTAATAAAAATGAATATAAATGATTTTATAAGAATTATAGAGCAGGAATTTGAAGACATTAAACCAGGAACACTTAAACCAGAAAGCAATTTCAGGGATGAATTTGAATTTACATCTGTAAATGCACTGGTAATGATGTCTCTTTTAAATGTCGAGTATGATGTAATTATAACTGCTGATGAGCTTAGTAATTGTCAGACTGTAAAAGATCTTTTTGAAATAATTAAAAGTAAAATTTAAAAACCAGATGTCTTTTTTTTCAATATCTGACGTTAAAATTGCAGGCATTACTGCCTGTGTCCCTGATGTTGTTTTCAGAAATATTGATTATTCATGGATTTCATTGAAAGAAAGGGAAGAATTTATCAGTTTGTCTGGAATACATGAGAAACGGCATGCGCCTTTAGGAATCACAACTTCTGACTTGTCTTTCAGGGCAGTAGAAAAACTGATTAGCGGATTGGGTTGGGATAAAAATGATATTGATTTGTTAGTTTTTGTTTCACAGTCAAGAGATTATATCTTGCCGGCTACAGCCTGTATTTTGCAGGATAGACTTGGACTTCCCAAAACCTGTATGGCTTTTGATATTGATATGGGATGCTCTGCTTATGTTTATGCATTATCTGTTGTATGTAGCTTTTTATCACGCGGTGAAATAAAAAAAGCCCTTATGCTTGTAGGTGATGTTTCTACTCAGGCATGTTCTGAAAGGGATAAAACAACATGGCAGGTATTCGGAGATGCAGGTACTGCAACAGCACTTGAACATTCCCCCGGATCGCCACCTTTTTTCTTTAATATGCAAACAGATGGAAAAGGATTTGATGCGGTAATAATTCCTGAAAGCGGATTTAGAAAATTACTTTCCCGAAAAACTTTTTTATATAAAAAATATGCTGAAGGAATTGAACGGCACAAAGGTCAGGTTGTGCTAAACGGAACAGAAGTTTTTAAATTTGCAATGAGAGAGGTCGCTTCTAATATTGGTGAATTAATGAAATTTGCTAAAAAGGATATTGAATCAATTGATTATTATGTTTTTCATCAAGCAATAAAAATAATAAATGAAACAATCAGAAGAAAAATGAAACTGCCTTCAGAAAAAGTCCCTGTCACTTTATATAAATATGGTAATACTAGTTCTGCATCAATTCCATTAACTATTGTTTCTGAACTTAATAAGCAGATATCTGATGGACCTTTGTCTTTACTGATTTCCGGTTTTGGAACAGGTCTTTCATGGGGTTCAGCTATAATTCATACTGATAAAATTTATTGTCCGGATATTTTGGAATATGATGCACAAATTTTGTCAAGGGAAAAATCCAATTCAGAAATTAATTTTAAAGGGTAAATTCATGGCAATATTTTCTTTTCCAAATGTTCGTTTAGCAGGTGTTTCAGCATGTGTTCCGCAAAAAACGGTAAAAAATATTGATTATTCCTGGATTTCAATTAAGGAACGTAAGAGTCTGATTAAAAATATAGGTGTGGTGGAAAAACATCATGCAAGCAAAGGTACGGCCACATCTGATCTTTGTTATGTTGCAGCTGAAAAACTGATAAATGAATTAAATTGGGACAGAAATAAAATTGATGTTTTGTTATTTATTTCACAATCCAGAGATTATATTTTACCTGCCACTTCATGTGTTATGCAAGAACGGCTTAAATTACCAAAAACCTGTGCTGCTTTTGATATTGTTATGGGTTGTTCTGCATATAATTACGGATTGTCAGTTATTCATAGTCTGTTAACAGTTGGGGTATTAAAACGGGCTTTGTTACTTGTAGGCGATATATCTTCAATCGGTTCATATCGTGATAAAACCACTTACCCTCTTTTTGGAGATGCAGGTACAGCTACTGCTCTTGAATATAAAGAAGATTTTCCAAAAGCTTTTTTTAATCTGCAAACCGATGGCAACGGTCATCAGGCTATAATAATTCATGAAAGTGGTTTCAGAAAACGGCCATCTGAAAAATCATTTGATTTTATAAGATATGGGAAAGGAATTATCAGACATGGAGGTCATGTTGCTCTTGACGGGATGGAAGTATTTAATTTCGCTTTGAGAGAAGTTGCTCCAAATGTTAGAAAATTATTGAAATTTTATGAAATAAGTTTTGATGATATTGATTATGCTGTTTTTCATCAGGCAAATTTGTTGATAAATGAAACAATTCGCAAAATGTTAAAATTGGACCCTCAAAAGATGCCTTATTCTATAGATCGATATGGAAATACAAGTTCAAGCTCGATCCCTTTAACACTGGTAACTGAATTAAGAAATGAACTGATAACAAGAAATATGAAGATATTGATGACAGGTTTTGGCGTTGGGTTGTCGTGGGGGTCAAATATAATTGAAACCGACAAAATTGTTTGCCCTGAAATCATTGAATATGAATCCGCATTAAAATTAATATAATAACAAATATATAATCACTCAGTCATGGATAGCTATAACCTAAATGGAAAAAAAATTTTAATTACAGGCGCATCATCAGGCATTGGGAAAGAAGTTGCAATTGTTGCTGCTGAATTTGGAGCCGAAATTATAATGACTGGACGTGATACTGACCACCTGAAACAAACATATTCATTATTGAGGCCGGATAATCACAAAGTTATTATAGCCGATCTTACCAATGATGAGGATATAAATAGATTAGTTGAACAAACCGGAAAAATTGACGGTTTGGTTCATTCTGCTGGGTTAGCTTTGTATATGCCTATACAATTTATTTCTGAAAAAAATATAGATCAATTGCTGAAAATAAATTACCTGGCTCCGGTAATTTTAACAGCGAAAATTTTACGGAAAAAAAATATTAATACCGGAGGTTCAATTGTATTCATTTCGAGTATTTCGACCAGATATCCTTTTTTTGGAGGTGCATTATATACTTCTTCAAAATCAGCAATCGAAGGTTTTTCAAAAACTCTGGCTGTTGAGGTAGCACCTAAAAGAATCAGGTCAAATTGTATCTCCCCGACATTTGTTGAAACTTCGATGCTGGATGGTGCAAAACATGCTATCGATAAGGAAGGAATTAATCAATATGAAAAATTTCTTCCATTTGGATTCGGGAAACCGATAGATGTTGCAAAATCTGTTGTATATTTGTTATCCGAACATTCGAACTGGATAACCGGTGAAAATATTAAACTCGGGTCATTTTAATGCCTGATTATAATCTGATTTTATGAATAATCCGAAATATTCTGTTATCATTCCTGTTTTCAATAGCGAATGCACATTAGTTGAATTATATTCTCTTATAAAAAGCGTTTTTCAGGAATTAAATGAATCATTTGAAACAATTTTTGTGGAAGATTGCAGCAAGGACAATAGCTGGAGTTTAATACAGGAAGTAAAGACCAAAAACCCTGATGATGATATTTGTTTGATTAAACTGACCAAAAATCACGGACAACATAAAGCTACTCTTTGTGGAATAAATTCTTCCAAAGGTGATTTTATCATTACCATTGATGATGACCTTCAGATATTACCATGCGATATTGTTAAACTTATTGATGCACAAAGGAAAGAAAATTGCGATCTTGTTTATGGAAATTATCCTGATAAAAAACATTCTGCTTTCCGGAACTTTGGCAGCAAAACCGTTAACAAAGTATTTATAAAAGATGTTGGATCTGCATCTTCGTTTCGTTTGTTTACTGATGAAATGAAAGAAAAAATACAATCTCAACATCGCGATTTTGTAAATATTGATGAAATGCTTTACTGGTTTACAGGAAATATTTCCTACGTTCTGGTTGAGCATAATTCAAGCAAAAAGAAAAAATCTGGTTATTCAACCTTTAGTTTGTTCAGAATGGTAAAAAATATCTTCTTGTTCTCAACAAATTTCCCTTTAAAAATTATGGTGTACAGTGGTATGATTTTCTCTTTCATCAGTTTTATGATTGGTTTATATTTTATTTTCAGAAAATTATTTTATAAAGTTCCTCTTGGATATACTTCTTTAATTGTTGCCATACTATTTTCGACAAGCATATTGTTGTTGAGTTTAGGTATTATTGGAGAATATCTCAGCCGTATATATCACGCACAGAATTCAAAACCTCCGTATCTGATCAGAAAAATAATAAAATAAATGAGAATTATTAAATATGGTGTTACTCTTCGCAGAATCGAAGAATCAGATATCGAATTAGTTCGTACATGGCGGAATAAAGATGAAATCCGAAAAAATATGCTTTTTCAGGAATATATTACTCCCGAAATGCAAAAAAAATGGTTTGATTCAATCAATAATTTCAGTCATTCTTATTACATCATTGAGTATAATAATGAAAAAATTGGACTGATAAATGAGAAAAACATTGATACTGAAAATAATACGGTAGAGTCTGGTTTGTTTTTATTTGGGGAAAAACATTATGGTTCATTTATACCGGTGATCGCCTCAATTATTCTGATTGAAATAGGTTATTATCTCTTCGAAGGGAATATCGGATATATTCATGTCAGAAAAGACAATAAAAAAGCTATTGAATACAATGAGACAATAGGATATTATATTCTTGAAGAAATGGAAGAATTTTATATTATGGCTATAACAAAACAAAGTTTTGAAAGTAAGACTGTTAAATTAAGAAATGCAATAAAAAATCTCTATGGAGATCAAAATACACAATTTATTCTTGACCAGGTTGATTTTGAAAATGGAGTTGCAGAGGCTTGTCTTAATATACTTAACAGTCTTGAGGAAGACAAAATTAAATACAAAGACATAAAATATAATTATTTAAATGTACTACTGGATTTTTAATTTTAATCCTGTAAATTTATCGGCAAAATATGATTCACAAAGAAGGATATAAAATTGTTTTTATTGCACTGATAGTCTTAGCTGTTCTTATCTCAGGATTTTATTTTCTGTGTAAAGAAATATTGGTATTGTTTTGGATATTATCAGGATTAGCTACCTTAACTTTCATATGGGTTCTTTATTTTTTCAGAAATCCTACAAGAAAAATTGAAATTAATGACAATCAGATAATTTCTCCTGCTGACGGCAAAGTTGTTGTTATTGAAAAAACCATAGAAACCGAATATTTTAATGATGAACGTATTCAGATTTCTATTTTTATGTCTCCTCTGAACGTGCATGTTAACAGATATCCAATAAGTGGAGAAATAGTTTACACAAAATATCATAAAGGTAAATATCTGGTTGCATGGAACCCGAAATCTTCAACAGAAAATGAACGTTCCACTATCGTGATCAGAATGGAAAACGGAAAAGAAATTCTCGTAAGGCAAATAGCTGGTATTATGGCACGCAGAATTATACCATACGGCAAAACCGGTGACAAAATTAAGCAGGGAGAAGAATTGGGGTTTATCAGATTCGGTTCACGGGTTGATTTGCTTTTACCTGTTGATACTCCAATTATCGCTCAATTAAATCAATCAGTAAAAGGTAACAGGGACGTAATTGCAAAATTGTAACTGGTAGCTGACAATCAACCTGCTTTCTTGTTGAAACTTTGTGCTTTCGTGTCTTAGTGGCAAAAAAAAATATTTATATGTTTATCCCGTTTACAGTATAGATTTGTAAGAATTACCTCATCAGATACATTTTTCCGATTTCCTGCTTAAAATATTGATCAGTACCTGTATCTCGCTTTTCAATATTTTCTCCATTCAGCTTGGTTTTCACCTTATAAAAATAAATCCCGTTTGCCAGTTGGTCTCCGTAAGTATCTTTACCATCCCAAGCATAATCTGTAATATTTCTTCCGATATGAATATTCCCCAAGTCGTTAAGGTCAATCGCTTTAACCAGTTTGCCTGTAATTGTAAATATCAAAATCTGGAAATCAGTAGGAATTTCTGACCCTGTCAACTCGAAAACAAAACGGGTTGAGGTGGAAAAAGGATTCGGATAATTGAAAATATTAGTAATTGTTGCTTTATTAATTACCTCAAAATTGATATAATAATCAAGATCCCCTGATTCATTGCCCGACATGTCTTTTGCTCCAACCATAAGCTGATAGATTCCGTCCTTTTCATAATTCGGAGTATATAGTATTTTGCAACTGTTATTGGGTAATTGTGCCGGTGTCCATTTTAACAATTCATTGCCCAAGCTGTCAACAAATGGTACTAATTCCCAGTCTTCTGCATCAGGATATTTGATGTATAATTTAAATAAATTCTGGTCATTTAATTCCAGATATTTATTTTCGTCTTTCACCCTTATCAGAATTTCAGGTTTTGCAGATACAATATCTCCGTCAAGAATATGAATTCCATCGAATGTAACATCCAGCAAAGGATTTGCTTTATCAGATATCACATAAAAATACTTTTGTGCAATATTATTGAAATGGTATTGTTCTAACTGATCATAATGCCCTGTCTGACCATTGACCGGATTAAATTCCACCCAAAGACTGTTAAGCCCGGGATAGCCTAAAGTATTCAGATGAATGGTATCAATAATAATATCTCCTGCCGGATGCGGTCGTAACCTTTTTACAGAAAAATGATTAAGATTATTGTTTTTATCCTGATGCGAATATCTCACTAATAAACTGTCCATATTGTAAGGACTGATATTTTCAGTGGCAATTGCCATTACAATATCTTCACCTTCCTGAACCGTATCATTATAAAAATAAAAACCTTTGTCCGGATTTATAGCAGTTTCAGGCGAAAGTTCATAGGTAAGTTGCCATTTTTTTAATTGAGCAGGCGTTTTTAATGAATCATCCTGTGCAAAAAGATTCATATATAAATAGGGATAAGTATTCCCGTCAATATGACTATAAAGGTCGTAAATATCTGTTGTATCGGCAGGAATTGTCATTACCAGATCGGTATCTCCCGATAGTTTAACTCCTGTAATTGTTAGCGATAATGAATCATAATTTGGATAATCATCCGGAAGTTGTTTCCAGTGAAGAGTTTCCCAGTATGTTGATGGACCAATTAATGTGGAATTAATATCACCTTTTGTGTAATTTGTAATTAAATCAACATAAAAATCAATTGTGTCTGTCGGGGAATCTCCAATTCTTTCATCTCCTGACAATGGATTCCCCTTTTGAGCATAAAAAATGTAAGGAAAATTATATGGATGCGTTCTTATTCCGGTTGCGGGATGCAAAGATTCTATCGCCTGATATGCAACTTCAGGCCAAATAGATAAATTACCAGAAATAAATGAGTACATCAGTATATGATAATTCTCGGGTACTGCATTTATTAGATTAGTCATATTTGTTAAATTAGCGATAATAGAAGCCGAATCATTATAAAAAACAAAATAATTTGCCGGAGGTGTACCAGAGTTACATTCCCAACAATTTGGATAATTACCATGTCCATAATCTTGTTTATTCGACATCCAGTTGTCTATACTTATTGGGTCAATCACTGCAACAATAATGGCACTTCTTGCACAACAACTTGTTTTCCCACGTATATTAAGGTCTATTTCGTAAATAATACTTTGCCATTGAGAAAGTTCAGCTGATCCTATATTCCTGCAGTGCAATGATTTTGGGGTAATAATATAATCAAATCGACGACCCATCTTATCATATTCAATATAAGTATAGTCATCTTTTTTAAACTGGAAATGATGCGCCTGTGACCAGCCGGTTTTTTGAGGTATATAAATAAAAGAACTTTCTTTCCAGTTATATACTCCGCCACTCGGTGGCACTTTGCCAACTCTCCAGAAATACACGGTACTGTCGGTAAAAGTAAACGGGGGTAGCCATTCTACAATACCTCCGTTATGTGTTAATATTGTGGAATATTTCTGATTGCTGTTGAAAAGATCAGTAGTATCTATTTCAAATTTACTTGTCTGATTTACTAAAAACGGGTTTCCTGTAGATGCTTTAAGCTTGGTGGAATTGTTCGGATAAATTGCAAATTCATAAGGAAAAACAGGTATTAAATCTGAAGAAAGAATATTGAATTGAATACAGGCATTATTGTTCAATTCTGATAATTCCAAAACGTCATTTAGTGCATCTGCATAAACACATATTGTATTCATACCTATCCCCTTTGAGCTGTTTAAAGGCAGTTTAAATTTTAATGTGTCTTTATAATAACAGATTGATGAGGAATAATATATATCTTTGCTCCCATCGTTGAATTCTCTTTCCAGTTTTATAAAAATGGGGTGATTGATTGCTTTCCCGATATTTGTCACAACTACTACAACTTCAAAAGAATCCAATTCTGATGAAATGATTTCAGGAATAAAAGAAATATTTCCTGTAGTAACAACATAATCAGGCAAATCCTGTGAATTAATTACAATTGCAGGGTCTCCATGAAGCGTAAATTCATGAAAAGTATTCATTGCTCCCTCGTTATAGCCATATATGACTTGATTTACAGCTATTGTGTTTTTCATTGAGGAGCCTATAGGTTTATTATAATTTTTTAAAGCAATCTGTTTATACAGTTCATTGGAGTATAGATGAAGATATGATTCAATTGACTGATCAACTGAGGCAATAAATCCTATTGATCCCTTATTGGGTTCAAATACCCAACTCTCACTAATACCTGTAGATTGTAAATGTATATCTCCGGCAAGACATGAGTTTGCTAAAATCATCGGATACTTTTGATAATTATTAAAATATTCGGGATTTTCAATATTGACATCAAAACCGGATGATGAGCCGTGTCCAAAAAATGTCATAATAGAAACACCAGTATTTATCAGGCTTTCAACCGAATCTAATTGAGTTAATGTCATAGGATCAGAGCTGTACTTTTTTATTGTTGATACGTAGCCTCCAAACAGGGTGTCTTCAATGATGGTCTTATACTGGTTCAGATAATATAAAAAATCATCTTGTTCATTTGAATCAGATCCTCCTGCAAAATGCACCACATTTTTCATCCACTCGGCTGCTGTATTTTGTTCATAATCTATTACTTTCTGCAGATAATTATCCACATCTGCAGGATTGGTTGTAGCAAGCCTTCCTGTTGATATTAGTGGTTCAAATATAGTATTTCCTAAACCCGCAGTCAGCAAAATATCGCTGCTTTTATTCCCAAAAGAAGGGACAAGGCAATTTGAATAAGAAGAAAAATCACGAAGGTCAGGAGAGTTTCTTGCTTTTCCCAGAAGGAATAAATGTTCAGGAACCGAATCATAGATTGATGAGATATAGTTTATAAAATTTCTGATTGAAGCAGGATGTTTATAAATTCCATATGAAAACTGATCGTACAACTGATTGATATCAACCAGCAAAGAATTATATCCGCTAATGTTTCGGTACGATGTATAAGCCTGTGCAGAAGACCATAATTTCGGATGTGAAATAATAATATAATCAGAATTAAATCCATAAACTGAATAATCAGTGAAATTCATTTTTTTCAATGAGTTAACAGTTTTAATTGCACCCTCAGAAATAAAAAGACATGTTTTATTACCTGATGAATTCGGTATCAGGCAGTGATACTCTCCTGATGAATTAATCGTATTTATGCGTTTGTGATTATCAATGTCGTAGAGAACAGGAGAGCTACCCCCTATAAAATTCGAAACAGCAAGGTAGGATTTTCCGGTATAATGATCCGGAACGATGAATTTAAAACTACTTTGGTTTTCAAAATCATAGGTATGGGGATATGATAGCTTTATATAAGAAATTCTGTGGAAATCCGTAGCCGCACCCACATCATCAATAATAGTAAATAAAATGTTATAATTGTTGGTTAATGATGAGGAAGGGAAAGTAAATTGTTTTATCATATTTTTATAGCCTGTAAAAGTAGTGTCAAATGAACTTTCAGGCAGATTAATTAATAAATGATGATTGTTGGAGCATACACCTACTGAGGCAATTAAAAGTTCTGATGCTGGACCTGATGTGTATGGATTTGGAGTATTTAGTGATTTAATTACAACTAAGTTGGTGCATCCTTTTCCAAACACAAAATCAAACCATCCTTCTCCCTGAGTATAATAAGGACCGTTAAACTGAGCGCCAAATGTAGAATCACTGACATACATCTGAAAAACTTCTTTCATGCAGTAACTTAAGGCAGGAGAATGGCTGGCAAAATCAGTATCTGTTTCAATACTCAAACGACGGTTGTTTAAAGAATTATTATAAGTCAAAAAATAGGCATTTGTATCATTTATCAGGCTGTAATATGGATTTATCTGGTGACTGTTATTTTTGTACAGCATAGTATCCAGTTCACCTGCATTGGGTTTTGCATAAAATTCAATATAGTCTCCCTGATCAAATAATCCGTCATCTTCTCCAAACACATAGATAAATTGCTCTTCTCCTTTACAGAAAAGTTGCAGGTTACGGGGATGAAAAGATGAAAAGTCAAATCCTGCAGCAATTAATACACTTTTACTTATTCTGTAAATCCCTTCTTCTGTTATAGAAATTTTATAATAGGATTGGGAATAATTAATCCAGTTATTTGAAAACTGTTGCGAAAATGTACATAAGGGAATTGCAAAAAAAAGTATTATTAATATTATTTTGTTCATACAATTCATAATATAAACATACGAAATTAAGAAAAATTATTGTAAAAAAAATGAGGAACAATAATTAATCATTCATGAACAACAGATTTTAATTTATCAATTGAATATGACAATGATATAACATGTGAATATAATGCGATCGACTGGTCAGAAATATCAGTAAAAGCGTAATCGATAGTTAATCGATTAAATAGTTGAACACCAAGACCTATGCTGGGTTGAAAGGTGAATTCTGTTTTGTCAAGATCAGGTACTTCCTGAAAATTCATAGTTCCTATCCTAAGATATGCAATTTTCATATAATCAAGCTCAAGTCCGGCATGTGGATCTCCGCTAAGAGGGTCTCCTTTAATTAAAACATTTCTTTTGCCGTCAGTTGAAATATCCAATCCTATTTCAGCAAGAAGGTCAAATTTTTCGGAAATCATAAAGATTCTTGAAACGCCAATCAACAATTTCGGAAGAGTGACCTCAAGAGAATTAACGGGTATTTCATTTCCTGTCATAATAAAAGTCTCTTCGAAAGTTTCAGTATTAAAATTCCATGCATTAAAAGTCGAAGTAACATCACGGAAAGTTGCACCGAATTTCCATTTATTATAATCATATTGTGCTCCTGCATCAAGTCCAAATCCCCATGCTCCGGCAAATTCACCCACTTTTCTGCGGATAATTTTTACATTTGCACCATATCTTAACCCTTCTATTTTAGATTTTTGTGCATAACTGAATAAAAATGCATAATCAGCAACAGAAAATGATTTGATTCTGCTGTAATCAATATTTCCCTCACTGTCAACCAAGTCAAGGGTATTGGGAATGTCATCGACACCAAATCTGATTACAGAAACTCCGAAAGCAGCGGAATCGCTTAGTCTTGCAACTCCTGAAATAAAATCAAATTTTCCTATACCGGCAAAATATTCTGTATGCATTGCACCAATCTGTAAATTATTTGAAATTCTGGTTATTCCGGCAGGATTCCAGTAACATGAAGTAACATCATTTGTAGTAGAAATAACAGAGTTTCCCATTCCGGCAGCCCTGCCACCTATTCCTATCGCTAAAAATTCGTTTGAATATTTAGGGGCAATAGTGTTGTCCTGTGAAAAAGAGATTACTGATCCTAAAAAAAGCAATACTATTATAAATGCTCTAAAATTCATAATGCAAAAATACAAAGTATATTTATAAGATTTTCGAGAATTATTTTAAATAACTAAAATTTGTTGTTAATATTGTGTAGATTTTTATTACCGGATGAGAGCAATTATCAAATGTGTCCCGAATTTTTTTACTTTACTTAACCTTCTGGCAGGAAGTATTGCTATAGTTTTTTCTTTTGAAAAAAAGATTGAGTTTGGCTGTTATCTTATTTTTCTTGCAGTAATATTTGATTTTCTGGATGGATTTTTAGCAAGAATTTTAAATGCAAGATCAGAGTTGGGAAAACAACTCGACAGTCTTGCCGATTTAATCAGTTTCGGACTGGCTCCTTCTGTTTTTATTTATCATTTATTTAAACTGCATTACATAAAAACAAATTGGTCAGGATTACTAAATCCGGGGTTGGTTGATGTATTATTCCTTGGTGCAGGTTTTACTATCGTTATTTTTTCCGCATTACGGTTAGCAAAATTTAATACAGATCCTGAACAAAAAATGAATTTTAAAGGATTACCAACTCCAGCCAATGCAATATTTGTAAGTAGCTTACCATTAATTGTTTTTACCTATGATAATACCATTTACGTGGATATTGTTCTGAATGTGTACTTTTTAGTTGCTGTTTCTATAATAATGCCGGTGCTTTTAATAATTAATATGCGAATGTTTTCTCTGAAAATGATAGGTTTTGCTTTTAAGAAAAATATTTTTCAGTTCATTCTTATTATTGCTTCGGTTATTTTATTGATTTTTTTACATTTTCTGGCAGTACCTGTTATCGTACTGCTATATATTTTGCTGTCATTTATTAAAAATATTACAAATAAAAATAATACTATTAAATCATGAAATTCACTGCTGAAATAAATGTCATGCCCTTAAAGGCTTTATTGGATCCGCAAGGTAAAACTGTTACAAACAGTATGCACAATATCGGATTTAAAACGGTTCAGAATGTCCGCATTGGTAAACACATAACCCTGGAGATTGAAGCTGAAAATAAAACTCAGGCAGAAAAAAAAGTAAAAGAAGCTTGTGAGAAAATTCTGGTTAACCAAATTATGGAAGGTTTTGAATTTGTTGTGAAAGAGCAATAATTTTTTTTTTCATGATAAAAATATTTGCGAATCAAGATTTAAAACAGATGAGGAAAATTGCTGGTAGCTGGATGTAAGTGATCAAGTAATAAGTGACCAGCAACCAGCAACCATTCCCTGATTTTAACACTTGATTGATATTTTGTACTTAAATATTAATGTTTTAATTTTCTTTATCCCTGTGAAATATATTACATCTCCTGCTTTATTTATTGGAAAGGTAACGGCTCCTCCTTCTAAAAGTTACCTTCAAAGAGCTATTGCAATTGCAGGTTTAAGTAAAACGGAATGTTCAATAACGGGATATAATCAATCGGATGATACTGATGCTGCTATTGATGTCGCCAGAACTTTGGGTGTAAAAATTGACATTAATAATAATGTATTATATATCAATGGCATAAATGATTTTAACCTGAGTGCAAAAATAAATTGTCGTGAGTCCGGACTTGCTGCAAGAATGTTCAGTATGATAGCTTCTCTTTTTAATGGTGAAATTGAAGTTTCAGGAACCGGAACACTTCTTAATCGCCCTGTAAATATTATAGAGGATGCGTTGAAACAACTCGGGAAAACCATTTTCATACAAAATAATTCTTTCCCTGTTACAATTTCCGGAAACATACAGCATTCTGAGATATATATTGACGGTTCTGTAAGTTCTCAGGTGCTTACCGGTTTACTGATTGCATTGCCATTAGCAAATCAAAACAGTATAATACATGTCGCTGATTTAAAGAGTGTTTCATATATTGAAATGACTCTTGAAATACTAAATGATTTTGGAATTGTTATCAGAAATTCTGATTTTAAACGTTTTGAAATACAAGGTGGTCAGATTCCGTATAAAAAAGATTATAGTATTGAAGGCGACTGGAGCGGAGCTGCATTTCACCTTGTCGGTGGAGCTATTGCAGGTGAAGTTACTGTCAGTGGACTTAGAATTGATTCTGTTCAGGCTGATAAAGCAATTTTAGATGTATTATCAAATTGCGGGGCATATGTTAAAACAGATAATAAATCTGTGACTGTTAAGAAGGATCTTTTAAAACCTTTCTGTTTTGATGCTACAGACTGCCCTGATCTTTTTCCTCCACTTGCAGTTTTAGCTGCCTGTTGTATGGGTATTTCAACTATTAAAGGGATTTCAAGATTAAAATATAAAGAGAGTAACAGAGCAATTATTATTAAGCAGGAATTCGAAAAACTTGGTGTTGTAATTGAGTTTGAAGAAGATAATATGATTATTTTAGGAAATAATATACAAGGAGGAAAGGTCTCAGCTCATAATGATCACAGAATTGCAATGGCTTGTGCCATTTTGGGTTTAGTGGCTGAAAATGCAGTTGAAATTGAGGGAGTTGAATGTGTCAGGAAATCATATCCTGCATTTTTTAAAGATTATGAATCAATAATAATAAAAACCGCAATATGAATACTTTCGGAACAATATTTAAAATCTCTGTTTTCGGTGAATCGCACGGAAAATCGTTAGGAATTGTCATCGATAACTGTCCTCCGGGAATTAAAATTTCTGAAAATGATTTTACTGAGGATATTAAAAGACGCAAAGGAGGAACAAAAGGAACAACTCCCAGGGTTGAGGAAGATATTCCTGAATTTTTAAGTGGAATTTATAATGGTTATACTACCGGTTCTCCAATCTCAATAATTTTTAATAATAACAATATAAAATCTTCTGATTACACTTCTTTAAAAAACACTCCAAGACCGGGTCATGTTGATTTCACGGCAGAAAAAAAATATAACGGTTATGCAGATCCCCGGGGCAGCGGTCATTTTTCAGGAAGATTGACTTTACCAATAGTTGCGGCAGGTGTTATTGCAAAAAAAATATGTGGTAAAATTAAATTTCAGGCTGCTTTAATTGAAGCCGGCGGTTCTGGCGATATTCAGAAAGCAATTAATCATGCTATTGAAAATCAGGATTCAATTGGTGGTATTATTGAATGTAAAATCAATAAACTTCCTGTTGGTCTTGGAGAGCCGTATTTTAATTCTGTCGAGTCATTGATCAGTCAGTTAGTATTTTCAATTCCTGCAATTAAAGCTATAGAATTTGGTTCAGGATTTAAGTCTGCAACAATGTTTGGCAGTGAGCATAATGATGCTTTTATTAGTACTGATGGAAAAACATTGACAAATCATTCCGGTGGAATTAACGGTGGCTTGACAAACGGGAATGAACTGATTTTCAGGGTTGCAGTGAAGCCTGCTTCCAGTATTTCGAAAACTCAGGAAACTCTCAACATGGCAACCGGTAAAACCGAAAAGATAAATATTTCAGGGCGACATGATGTTTGTATAGCCTTAAGAGTTCCTGTAATAATTGAAGCTGTTGCAGCTATAGTGCTTGCAGATTTGATTATGATTGATAATGCACCATTCAAAAATTTAAAATAGTCTAATGCTGATTGCTGTATTATGCCGTTAAAGAAGTAGCAATATAAAACAGACGGGTTAACCCGTCTGTTTATTTTCATCAGTTTCTGTCAAACTTTCTTATACTTATCTGATCTTAATAGCTTTTTTAACCAGTACAATTCCATCAACTTTCAGGCTGTAATAATAGAGTCCCGGAGAAACACCGGCTGCATCCCATACAATTGAATATCTTCCGCTTGTCTGATTTTCGCTGACCAATGCGGTAATAAATGTTCCATACTGATCGTGAATTTCAAGTTCTGTAAAACCATCTGTGCC
>JBDRPR010000493.1:0-8289 GCA_043826845.1 Bacteroidota bacterium | reverse complement strand
AAGAGCGCAAATATGGGCAAGAGCCACTGATAAGAATTTATCCGACTTCGTCAATCAACATATTACTGCGCAAAGCCAGAGAAATGTTTTATCGTGCAGTCAATCAGCAGCGTTTTATGTGAGAAACTAGCCAAACTCAAGCCCTCCGGCTTCAGCCGGAGGATTACAAAAAATTTCACAATCAATCTTGGCTTTAGCCAAACCCTTAATCCTTAAATTTTTGAAAATTATATTTTCTAATAAACTCATCATACTCCTGTTGAAATGTTTTATGTTTGTGATGCTCTTCCTGATTCCGGATATATTCCCTAACCTTAACAATCACCGACTCGGAAACTGAAACAGCAAAATATTCATCTTGCCATTCAAATTTCTGTTTTATTAATTCTTGCTTATTAATCCAAAAGGAAGATTCACCTTTAATCAATTGCATTACTTTTTGAATTGTCTGGTCAACACCAAGCGATATCAGACAATGACAATGATTATTAAAACCATTAATAAAATCAATATAAATATTTTTTTCTTTTGCATTTTCTCTTATATGTTGCCAAACCATTTTTCTTAACTCTGGAGAATCAAGAAAAGGTTTCCCGTTTTTTGTACTCCAAACAAAATGAATATAAACTTTTATATATGGCATTATTTTATCGCTTCTTTTAGTTGGTTAAGTATTTTATGGCTTCTATCAAAACTTTTTGTAAGCATTTCCATCAATTCAGCACAATTGTATTCTTTTTCTTCTTCTTTTTTTGTTGGATTTTTAATATCTAAATCAAAACCTCTTTCAATAATTGTTTTAATATTAACCTTCCAACATATTTCGCTTTCAATCCTTTTATTCCACCATTTTTTTATTGGTTCAAATTCTTTTACCTGTATAGGTTTTGTTTTGTTGTATGCTTTGTAGCCTTCGGGCATTCGGTGCTCATAATACCAAACTTCTTTCGTAGCAAACCCCTTGTCTGAACCTTGATTCTTTTGATTTTCCTGATTACCTTGATTTACTTTATCAAAAAACAGGAGATTTGTAGCAACAGAAGCGTAGGGTTGAAACACTGAGTTTGGCAATCGTATTATTGTATGTAAATTACAATCACGTAACAGTTTTTCTCTTACTCGTTGTTTTACACCCTCACCGGTTAAACTTCCATCGGGCAAAACAATACCAGCCCGTCCGCCTTGTTTAAGCAAGTGTATCATCAATATTAAAAACAAATCGGCACTTTCTTTTGTACGAAATGTTTGAGGGAAATTGGTTTCGTTGTTATTCGCTACAATACCTCCAAATGGAGGATTTGCAAGAATAACATTTACACGGTGTTTTTCTGTAAAATTACTTAAAGGCTGGTCTAACGAATCACGAAAAGTAATGTTAGGCACTTCTATATCATGTAAAATTAAATTGGTAGTTGCCAATAAATATGGCAATGGCTTGTATTCCCAACCAATTATATTTTGTTCAATGCTTTTTCTTTCCTCTACATTTTTTGCTTGTGTTTTCAAATGCTCAATTGCACATGTCAAATAACCACCGGTTCCACAAGCAGGATCGAGTATTTTCTCTTCTAATTTCGGGTCAATAATATCTGTAATAAATTGTGTTATTGCTCTGGGAGTATAAAATTCGCCGCTTTTCCCTGCAGATTGCAATTCTTTTAAAATGGTTTCGTATAATTCGCCAAAAGCATGGCGGTCTTAGGCAATATTAAAATCAATTTCGTTTAGTTTATTCAACACTTTGCGTATATTAATACCGCTTTTCATATAGTTATTGTTTCCTTCAAAAACCTCACGAACAATCACTGCACGTTGGTTGCCGGTGCTTAAATCCAGATTTCGTAATGCAGGGAAAAGTTGTCTGTCAACAAATTCTAAAAGCTCATCACCGGTCATTCCTTCATCATCGCCTGCCCAGTTACCTTTTTCTTTTACCCAATGGTATTTATCAGGAATGGGAGATTTGTATTTATCGTCCAACAACTCTAATTCTTTGTCCTTATCAGAAAATATTTTCAGAAAAAGCATCCAACCTAACTGCTCAATGCGCTGTGCATCGCCATTCAGTCCGGTATCCTGCCACATTATGTTTTGAATACTCTTTATTATTCCGCTTATGTTGCTCATTTATTAATGTTATAAGATTGATTAAAATACTGTTTTCTGAACCATAGTTCAAAAGCCGGATCAACAAATTCGTAAACACCATCTATCTCATGAATTAAATCACTATTAATAAGTATAGTTTTATTCTTACTTACATTTCGTGGTGTTCCTAACTTGTAATTACGCATTACAGCAGTGCTGGTAAATTGTCTTTCGCCTTTAAGGACAGCTTTTAATAAGTTTAACTGTGTATTGCTAATACTTTCTATTTCTTTTTGATATAATGGAGAATTTGCATTAATTAGCTCCAATAATGCAGTATTGATTTCAGTTTTTGTAGCTGTTTTTTCGGTTAAATTCCATGTATAATGTGCCAGTTGTTGAACATACCAGGAATGATCTTTCATTAATTGTGGTATAACAATAGCATCAGACTCTTTAATATGTTTTCCATTTTCTTTAAAGCTTTTGCATATAAAGTCTATCCATTTAAGTCTGTTTATTCTTGGAAGCATCATGATGTCCCCAAAACGATAAAAAGGTTTTGAAGAATTGTTAAATATTTCAGTCATCATGTGTTTCTTGCTACCGTATAGGCAATATGTAACCAGCTTTTGCCTTTGCCATACAGCACGCATTTTTTTCTCAAAATTTTCATAATCCTCAAACGATGAAAGATTTTGAAATTCATCAAGGCAGATAATTATTTTAATACCTGTTTTCTGTGCAATAGTTTCCGGAAGATTAAGTATTTCATCGCTATGTTTTTTCAGTTCTTTCCAATCAAAGCTTATACTGAAATCAGTAACCGGATCAATACCAATTTTAATTTGCGGAATAAGTTTTTTGAAAAAATCTTTACCGCTTTTCATCCAATCCTGCCACTTTTTTGAAGATGTTTTTATAATTTCACGGGCAAAGGTTTCAAGAAATTCCTCTTCACTGCTAACTGAAAATAAATCAATAATTACTGTTTTGTAACTCTTTTCTTTTTTGTTGATTTCAGAAATTACTTTTTCTACTAATGATGATTTACCCCATCTTCTGGGTGAAATAATCATGGTATTAATACCACCTGTCAGATTCTGAAATAGCTTTTTAACTTCAGCTTCTCTATTGGTAAACGATTGATTGCTTACCGTATTGCCATATATAAACGGGGAGCTTTTCATAGATAAATGATTTTACTTTTAAGTATTATACCAAAAGGTATTATACACAAAGGTATAAAATATTATGCTGATTTATAAAGTTCATTTTCTAATTCTTTTACAGCCAGCATATATTTTTCTTTACTGCCAAATTCCTTAATAATTTCAACCGGAGAGCCAAATTCGTCAAATGGTTTTACTCTTAAGACTTCCATACTTTCAATATTATCAATTCCCTCATCGGCATATTTATCAAGTAAAGCTTCTAAAACTTTACGAGTCTGTTCGCCATATTTTGTGAAATAATTCCTCTTCTTTACGTTGTTAGCTCTTTCTTTGCGTGTCATAGGAGGCTGGTCATATGCAACATGACAAATTAAATCAAACAGGTCTAACTTTTTGTTCACAGCTTCATATAAGGCTTCGACCAAAACTCCCTGTTCAAGTAATTCTGCAACGATTGCTTCTTTTCTTTCTGTTGATTTCCATTTTTTAAGGAAATCATCCAGAGATGCATACTTTCCTTTTATTATTTCTTTTGTATGTTCTTTCAAGCTCACAGTTATTGGCTTGCCGTTCTGGTCAAAATACAATTCCCTGCTTATCAGAACTGAAACATCCACTCCGTTTACATATACCTTAGTCCTGGGGTCATGTATTTTATCAACAGGAATATCGGTTTCGGGATAACGTATTTCAGGTTTTTCAAATTCAATTTCATTTCCTGAAACTTCATCAACCAAAGGACTTGCAGTTTTTTCCTCTTCGTCAACAATTCCACTAATATCAGTTTCTTCAGAAACAGGTTTTATACGAATAGGATCACCATCAAATTCTTTATCTGCAAATAAATCGGTTGCATTTCTAAAATCAAGAATGGTGAAATACATTTTGCCGAATTCTTCTTTTATCCTTGTTCCCCTGCCAATAATCTGTTTGAATTTTGTCATTGAATTGATGTTCGCATCCAGAACAATTAATTTGCATGTCTGTGCATCAATACCTGTTGTCATCAATTCAGATGTGGTTGCAATTACAGGATATTTTTCTTCTGGATTGGTAAAGTTATCAAGCTCTCTTTTTCCTTCTTCATTATCACCGGTAATCTGCATAACATATTTGTAGTTTTCAGCAACCAAATCAGAATTATGTTTTGATATGGCAGAGCGCATACGTTCTGCATGGTCTATATCAACACAAAAGATGATTGTTTTTGCAAAACGATCATAACCTTTTAAAAATTCAGTTACTTTTTTTGCAACTGTTTCAGTTCTTTCATCAATTACCAGATTCCTGTCAAAGTCTTTGCGGTTATAAATACGGTCTTCAACCTCAATCCCCTCCTTGTCGGTTTTCCCTTTTTCAGGTCTCCATCCTTCAGCATCCACGTTTAAAGCCACTCTTATCACTCTGTATGGAGCAAGAAAACCATCATCAATTCCCTGTTTCAGTGAATATGTATAAACCGCATCACCGAAATATTCAATATTGCTTGTTTCTTTAGTTTCTCGTGGAGTTGCAGTAAGTCCAATATGCGTAGCATTTTTAAAATAGTTCAAAATTTCATGCCAGGCGCTGTCTTCTTTGGCACTGCCTCTGTGGCACTCATCAATAACAATCAAATCAAAAAAGCCCGGAGAAAATTGCTTATATACATCTGCTTCCTCTTCTGAGCCTGACAAACCCTGATATAAGGCAAGATATATTTCATAACTTTTGTCAATCTGTCTGTGTTTAACAACGGTCATTTTATTTTTGAAATACTTAAAATCTCCACGTTTTGTCTGGTCAATAAGAGCGTTTCTGTCGGCTAAAAACAAAATTCTTTTTTTTGCTCCCGATTTCCAAAGGCGGTGGATAATCTGAAAAGCGGTATATGTTTTTCCGGTTCCGGTTGCCATAACGAGAAGAATTCTGTTTTGACCTCCGGCAATGGCTTCAACTGTTCTGTTAATGGCTATCTGCTGATAATATCTGGGTTTTCTTCCTGAACCGTCGAAGTAATAATCCTGTGAAGCAATTTTTTCAGTTTTGTCAGATTTTATTCCTTTAAATTTTTTGTATTTCATCCATAATTCATCGGGTGAAGGGAAATTTTCCAGTTTAAGTTCTGTTTCTATTTTCTGATCATCAGCTGTTCTGTCATGAAACAAAAATCCGTCGCCATTACTGCTGAATACGCAGGGTATATCGAGAATTTGGGCATAATTGAGTGCCTGTTGAATACCTGATCTTATAGAATGATTGTTGTCTTTTGCCTCTATAATAGCCACCGGAATATTTGGTTTATAGTAGAGAATATAGTCGGCACGCTTTCTTTCACCTCTTGCCGTGAGTTTACCGCGTACATATATTTTACCATCGGTAAAAGAAACCTCTTCCAACAGCTGTGATTGTTTGTTCCATCCGGCGCTTTCAACAGCAGGAGTGATAAATTTTGTGCAGATGTCTCTTTCTGAAAGATTTTTTTTATTCACCATGTACTATTTTAAAAAAGTTCTATAATAATCAATTTACTACAAACTATATTTTCAAAATTAGTATTATTAATATTACCCACCAACAAAAAAACTCATTTTCAAACCATTTCAATTTACTGATGAAAAACTCTTTTATTCAATATTTTCATAAAACACAAAAGGCCAGAGTTTTTAATACTATTTTTTTTGAAGAAAGTAAATCAAAAATCATTTATGAGATAAATTGTTGCAAACTTTTTTCTTTTTTATAATAGAATTACAGATATAAAAAAAAATACTAATTTTACGCTTAAATGAGAGCACCAAAACGAAAAAGGCCATTGATTAACAAACTCATCGAGAATTTCGATAAGGATGAATTGCGTAAAATTTCATCAATGGTAAGATATATCGGGAGTCCGGAACACAAAAATTCCCCAAATAAAATCACCGGTTTTTCGAAGCCAAGAGCTGATGCTTCAATATGCCCTCAGGACATTTCTAATAAACCGGCAACAGTCTTAAAATGGTTGAAGAAAGCATTTACTGTAGGATGTATTGGGGAGTTATGGGAAGGAAAATTTCCCAGATATATTTGGTATTATGACAGTAAAAGCGAAACTGCTTTTATGGGCAGATTGGTTAACAAAGAAAAAGGTGAATATAAAGGCTGGCCTATTGAAAAATGGGAATGGCCTGCAGGAATAGCAAAATATTATGAATAAATTAAATTTTATACATGAATGGGTTCAACCTGAGGATGCAAAGGGAGATGAACTAAGGTTTACCTGGGCAAAATTATCTATTCAGTCAGAAGATGAAGTCCTGACAAGGATTTTTGATAAAAGACTGAGAACAGTAAGCGATTCTATTTATTTACCCCTTTATCCTCTTGCAGAATGGCTTATGTATAATTACTGGTATTTAATTTATGAACATTTTACTTCAGGTAAACATACATACATTGAATATGATATCCGGCACAATTTAAAATTTGCACAAGAGGGATACAGTCTACCTGATATACACATCAGACCATTAGGTAATATTGTAAGGTTGACATGGAAACCAATAAAATATTCATTTAGAAATGTTGAGTTTATAGGACACGGAGAGATAAATGTAGATGTTGATGATTTTAAACAATCTGTTTTTGATTTTATCAATATTGTTATAACAAGACTTGAAGATTCTGGTATTTCTGATACAGTTCTTCAAAAAGAGTGGGAAGCGTTTAGTTCCTTAGAAAATGATGAAATTAAATTTTGTGAAGCAGCATCAGCTCTTGGAGTTGACCCTTTTAATGTTGACAATAAACTTCAAAAATTAATTATTCAATCTTCAAAATCTATTCCTTCAAATATTTTAATGGACTTTTTTGGTATTGCGAGTAACAAGAATTTTAAAAACGATTTAGAGCAAACGTTGAATGCCATAAAACTTCAGGAACAGAACGATTCAAAGTTAGAATCAATAATCAAATTACGCGAAAAAATCACAAATAGTCATAGATCACAAATTCATCCATGGAATCAAGGGTATGAAGCAGCCAAAGAATTGAGAAATCTGCTTGGCGTAAATGGAAAACCATTATCGAATATTGATGATCTTGGTTCAATCTTAAAAATAAAAAACAAAGACATAAACTCAATTACAATCAGAACCGATATTCCTGAAACATTGTGCGCCATATCGGGCTCAAATAATATAGAAAGCCCTTGCTTTATTATGAATAAATCTGATGAAGTATCAAATGTATTTACAATTTGTAGAGCTTTTTATAATTACTTCTATTCAGATTATCAGACCCCGTCAATGATTACCAAAACAAGATCAACTATACAGAAGACAAACAGGGCATTTGCTGCTGAATTTATTTTCCCTGCTGAAACATTGAGAAAGATAATAGATAATCAGCATATTACTTCAGACGATGTTCAAAACATAGCATCAAAATATAACATTTCGGCATATTTAATTGAACATCAAATTGAGAATAATAATATTGCTCTTATTGAAAGAGATTAATTTTAATACTCTTTTTTCATTTTTTACCTGAAACCTTGCTTAATTTCTTATATGCAAAACAATGGCAAATAATATTTCGTTTTGCCAAAGTTTTGAATTATATCATACACTAATACAGTAACATATCATTATTTTTAATTTCTTGCTATTGTTAAAAAATAAACTTTTTTTTGTATTTTCCACTTATACACTTATATCACCATCTTTTAAGTTATTGATATTCAAATGTTATAAGTAGCATTTTTTTTACTTTTTTAGCCTATATCGTACTTATAACTTATATCGATATAAGTTATAAGGTTGATATAAGTAGAAAAATTATACTTATATCAACCTCTATATTTCTGTATTTCAAACAATTTTCAAACACTGATATAAGGTTATAAGTACATTCCTTAATTATTTGCATTTTCATTTACATTTTTCAGGTAATAGCCATGCTTCAACTTACCATTTACCCTTTTGGCTGAACGTTCATAATTAAGAAACCTCAGTGCTTTCCCCACCTTTTCCGGAGCCAGTTTTATTGATGTTTTTGTCATAAT
>JBDRPR010000492.1:0-6732 GCA_043826845.1 Bacteroidota bacterium | reverse complement strand
GCATTTTTTCCAGGTCAGAAAAAAGTCGAAAATGAAGTAGTGAAATTCGTCAAAGAAACTCTTAATATACAATAACTTATTATCATATCAGCATAAAAAAAGCGATCAATTTGATCGCTTTTTTTTTATTATTTCATGTGTTTATTTTTTTATTTTTTAAATTATTGTCACATGGAATGCCCTAATAATCATATCGGTTTGTGATAAATTTTTATCATGGGCATTTCATATCTATTAATACATAAGCTGCATTTTTGCTGAATTTCTCCATTCTGCGTCATATTTGCTATCAGAAAAGTAAATAATCAGATCAGCATCGTACTTTGAATCAACGAAAAAAACTTTTTTATCAGCATCGTATTTTGAGTCGGTAAAATACCAAAGTCCTTTATTCCCGTCAACATCATACTGTGAACTTACTTTATATACTACCAGATCAGCATCATATTTACTATCTGCAACATAAACCTTTACATCAGCATCATACTTTGAATCACAACTATAAACTTTTTGAGATATAAGAGCTTGACTTACAAAAAGTAAAATTAACAAACCTGCAAAAGCAACTATAGATTTTTTCATATCGAAGATATTTTAAATTATTAAATTTCAACAAAATTATAAAATTGCTGTATTATTTCAAAAACAATTTTGTAAATTTAACCACAAATTTCATACTAAAATTTTTAATATCATGAATAATATATTTAAAACAAGTGCCTTATTGCTGATTTTTGTTTTCACGGTTTCATTAGTCAGTAGTCAACCATGGTTAAATGAACCTTATATTGACTATTCAAAATCAAGACATTCTTTTTATGACATTCAGGATGCATTTAATTCATGGTCTTCTGATATGGATTTATCAGAATTAAAAGGCATAAATAGATATAAAAGATGGGAATGGTTTTATGAACCAAGAGTTTACCCCACGGGACAAATGCCTGATATGCAAATTTACTGGGACGAGTCTCAAAAATTCCGATCTTATGATAAATCTTCAAGAGGAGCATCAAACTGGATTTCACTCGCTCCGGCAAGTGTTCCCAACCCATATGATACATTGAACATTATAGGAATGGGGAGGATCAATTCTATTACTTTCCATCCTTCTGATGTCAATACCCTCTGGATAGGAGCCTCCTCCGGTGGAGTCTGGAAAACAACTGATAACGGAAGTACCTGGGTTTGTCTTACTGATATGATTCCTGCATTAAGAATCAGTGATGTTGCAGTCGATCCAAACAATGAAGATATTTTATATATAGCAACAGGTGATATTAATACAATACAACTAGGAGGAGAAACCAACGCCGGAGTAGGAATTTTAAAATCAACCGACGGTGGCGCAAACTGGAATACAACAGGACTATCTTTTAACCTGTCTGATGGAAACAGTTCTCTGATAAGAAAAATATTAATCAATCCGACGAATTCAAATGAACTGATGGCTGCGGGTGTTGACGGAATATATAAATCTTCAGATGCAGGTGATAACTGGACAAAAGTCGTCGGTCATATGATTGTTGATGTTGATGTAAACCCTGAAAATCATAATATTATATATGCTACTTCTTTTTATAATAGCTCCAATACAACTAGTAAACGAATTTACAAATCATATGATTTCGGACAAACATGGAATGAACTGAACACCGGTATGCCTCCGGGAAGCACTATTCAAAGAATTGAACTTGCTATTGCTCCTTCTGACACAAATTTTTTATATGCAATAACATGTGGAACTAATAATGGTTTATATGCTTTTTATAAATCAATTGATGCAGGACAGACATGGTTTGTCGTTTCTGCTCCGGATACAACGATACATCCGGGAGCAACTGTTGCTCCAAATGTTTTAGGTTGGGGTGATGGAGGGTTATCTGGCTTTTTGCCCGATGATGGAGGTCAGGGAACTTATGATCTTACACTTGTGGTCGATCCTGACAATCCTGATTATGTTTATTCAGGAGGTGTAAATATGTGGGGCACTGATGACGGTGGACTGACATGGGATATTGTTTCAATGTGGTATGGTCTTTTTGGTGCAAGTGCTCATGCAGATCACCATTATTCAATTTTTCATCCTGTTTCAGGGAAATTATATCAGGCACATGATGGTGGTATTGATGTGACAGACAGCTTAATTATAGGTGATTTACAATATGTGATAGACAGTTGTGTAAATTACTTAGCTATTGCAATGGGAGACCTTGAACATGCTTTGTATGCCAATTGCTATTTTTTACCCACACAATGGACAAATATCTCACATGGTTTACATATTACTGAATATTACCGCTTAGGTACATGCCGATCAAATTCTGATTTAATAGTTGCCGGATCTCAGGATAATGGAACTTTCTTATACAATAACGGCAGTTGGGTCAGCACTTTGGGAGGTGATGGCATGGAGGCGATGATAGATCATGATAATGATCAGATTATTTATGCAACTAATTATAACGGAGCATTAAGCAAATCTGTTGATGGAGGTGTAACATATACTTCCAGTCTGGAACAACCGATAACTGATGCGGGAGAAACAGGTGCCTGGGTGACACCATTTATTATGCATCCTGATAGTTCTGACATCATTTATACGGGTTTTGTAAACGTATGGAAAAGTGTAAATGGAGGTTCAGTATGGACTCAGGAAAGCATTTTTGCAGGGACAACACAGATTACTGCCCTTGCTGTTGCTCCAAAAGACCCTGATGTTATATGTTGTGTTCGTGGAACGAATATTTTTTTAACAGTTGATGGAGGAACAACCTGGGCAAATATTAAAGCAGACCTGCCAACAACCTTGGCCTCTATGACATATATTTCCTTTGATTATGACAATCCGCATAAAATTTGGGTAACTTTCTCAGGTTATGAAGACGGAGAAAAAATTTATGTTACTTCTAATGCAGGAGCCTCGTGGACAAATATTTCCGGTGGTTTACCAAATGTTCCTGTAAATTGCGTTGTTCATCAGGCCGGATGTGATGAATCAGGTGCTGTATATGTGGGGACTGATATTGGTGTTTTTTATACTAATGATTCGCTGCAAAACACGGCCACAAAATGGATTTCATACAATAATAATTTTCCAAACGTTGTTGTGAGCGAACTGGAAATTCATTATGGTGCACAAGTATTAAGAGCCGCAACATATGGCAGAGGATTATGGGAAACTCCACTGTATTCTCCAAGTAATTTCAGCAACATTCAATCTGTTGAAAATAATGGAATAAATTTATCTGTTTTCCCAAATCCGGTAAATGAGGAGCTAAATATTAAAGCTCACTTAAATGAATCAAATAATATTCAAATTACAATTTTTGCACTAAACGGTAAAAAAGTGTTATCGGTTAATGATACCGGAAAAACCGGTTATCAAAAAACTATCAACCTGAAATATTTATCTTCAGGGACGTATTTAATTCAGATTAATATTGATAATGCTATTTATTCAACAAGATTTGTAAAAGAATAATTGTTATAGATATTATTCGACGTGTAAGGATTATTAATTTTTAACTTTGCAACATGAAAAGAGACGGTTGCGTAGCTTTGAATAAGGGGATTACGCCTACGCGGAAATGACGGATAAAAAAACAAGTACGATAAATACCTGAGTTGTTACAAAAAATGTAAAATAGTCAACGAAACTTATTTTATCTTTTCTTATTGGAATATTATGCTTTAGTAAACCTGATTTGATTTTATTAAAAGCAACCTCTCAGAAATGGACATCAGGCAAAGGCATTTCACATGGGACAAAATACATGATCATGATTATTGCAGGACAGTCATCAGAAAAAATTGAGATAGACCAATTATGGGTAGGAGAAAAATTCCTGAAAACAAAAGTTTTTTTATACGGAAAGACTGTTCAGGAAAAAGATTTCAATAAAGGTGACACTCTATTACTTTCGGCAGATGATTTAATCATGCTTGACAAAAACAGGAACGAGATAATAAATCAGGACAGTACTATACAGATACCTTTCAAATATATAGGTGAAGGATTAATAAGTTATACTGTCAATAACAAACGGAAATATGTTGAAATCAAGAAATTTGAATCTGTCAAACCTCTTATATACCCATAAATAAAATTTTTCGTTATAAATTCATTATTTCAAAAATTCTGAATTACAACTCATTATTTTTTAATTGTCACAATTCCCTGAATAGGATCATTACCATCATTTAAAGTCAGTATATATACGAATGAGCTAATCGGTAGTTCTTTACCATTGTGAGTACCATCCCATTGATCAGACATATATCCGTTGCCGCTGCCAGAATATTCAAAAATAACGTCTCCCCAGCGACTGAATATTTCTATTTCAATTTCAGGGAAAAACTGTATGCCTCTAATCTCCCATTTATCATTTATTCCATCACCATTAGGGCTGAAAAAAGTAGGAATAATCAGGCAACTTTCAGTTCCACCGGATAAAACATATTCGGCTGTATCAATACAACTATTAAAATCAGTAACTGTAAATTCATATGTGCCTGAAGGCAATTCTGCAATACACTGACTTACAGAATTATTTGACCACAAATAACTGTATGGAGGAATTCCTCCGAAAATCTGAGGACAAATAGCTCCATCATCAGCCTGTGCACATGAAGGCATAGTGATAATAGAATCTGATATAATTATATCAGTCGGTTGTTGAATTGTTATAAAAGATGTGAATTTACAATTATTGCCATCTGTTACAGTATAATAATATAATCCGCTACTCACATTGGAAATAGTATGCTGTACTGATCCGTTTGACCATGAATAAGTGTATGGAGGAGTTCCTCCGTCAACATCAATTGATGAACTTCCATTGGGATACCCATAGCAAGAGCAATCAGTTTTTGTTACATCAACTAACATCGAGTCAGGTTGTAATATCACAATATTTGAAACAACTCGGCTGCATCCGTTATCATCAGTTATTGTTACTGAATATGAACCAGTCGATAATCCGTTAATAACATTTGAAGTTCCTCCTGAACTCCAGTTATATGTATATGGTGAAGTTCCTCCTGTTGGGTTTAAAGTAATAGAACCATCACCGTACCCAAAGCATGAAATATTACTAACCGACTCATTAGATTCAAGTTGATCTGGTTGAGTAATAGTTATCATCTCAACTGAAGAACAACCAATTGCATCAGTTACTGTAATATAATAGTTTCCTGCCGGTTGATTATAGACAATCGTGTCACTTCCACCAGAACTCCAGACGTAAATAAATGGGCTAATCCCTGTAACAGAAGCAACCCAGGCAGAACCGTCAGAAGATTGATAACAGGTTAAATTTGCGGCATCCAGATTGACATCAGGGGCTGGATTTATAGTAACTGTTACAGAAGCTGTATCTGAGCATGAATAAATATTAGTAACAGTAACAACGTAAGTTGTAGTAGAAGTTGGTGTTGCAATCGGATCAGCAATGTTTGCATCATTTAATCCGGCTGAAGGACCCCATGAATAGCTAACACCTCCACTTGAAGATAATTGAACAGGAATTCCCTCGCATACTGTAGCATCTGTTCCGGCCACAGCTACCGGATAATCATGAACATAAACTGAAACTGTATCATAATTTATGCAAGTAGTATTATTGTCAGTTACTGTTATATAATAGTCCGTGTCTGATACAGGGCTAATTGAAATTGTATCAAAAACACTTCCATTACTCCATAAATAATCATCTCCACCAATAGCAGTAATAATTGTGGAATCTCCGATGCAAAGAGAAGTATCACCTGCAAACTGAATGTCAGGTAATTGGTAAACAAAAACATCTATATTTCCAATATCAGAACAACCTGTAGTTGTGTCAGTAACTGTAACATCATAAGTTATTGTTGAAGAAGGAGTAACACTTGTATTTGGGGTATTATCACCGGAACTCCATGAATAAACATCCCCTCCTGATGCAGTCAGAATTGTTGTCTCTCCTGAGCATATTGTATCAACACCTGAAATGACAATTACAGGAACATCATTTACTGAAATCAAAACAGAATCAACACTTGAACAAGAAGTAGTTCCATTTGTTGCAGTAACTGAATAATAAGTTGTTGCAGATGGATTAATGGTCAAATCTGCGGTTGCAGTTCCCCCTTCCCATAAATAAGAACTGGCACCCGAAGCCGTAACTGTAGTACTTTCGCCGATGCAAATCATTGTATCTCCCGTAAAAGTAACAACAGGAATTGTATTTACATGAACAGTCTGGTTAATGGTATTTGTACAGCCCGATGCAGTAATTGTGACTGTAACTGTATAAATGGTTGTTGATCCGGGAGTAATTGAAGTACTGGCAGTATTATCTCCTGTACTCCAGGCATATGAATCTCCGCCGTTTGCAGTCAGTGTAGTAGATTCTCCAACACATAAAACTGTATCACCTGTTACAGTAATAGTGGGAACAGGAGTAACATTTACTGTGGCTGTGGCTGTGGAAGAGCATCCTGTTGTTGTATTTGTCACAGTAACAATATAGGTAGTATTCGATGCCGGAGAAACAGTAATAGCATCAGTTGTCTGTCCGCTGCTCCATGAGTATGAATTTCCTCCTGTAGCTGTAAGAGTGGTTGAATTTCCTTCACAGATATTTAAAGTACCTGATATAGCAGCAGAAGGAAGTGCATTCACTGTAACAAGTGATGATGCAGTTGCTGTACAACCGTTAGAACCGGTAACAGTCACATAATAAGTAGTAT
>JBDRPR010000491.1:0-7532 GCA_043826845.1 Bacteroidota bacterium | reverse complement strand
ATCGGGGTTTTTGTTTCCTTTTTTGTCAAGTAAAAAGGAAAAGCCTGCCCTGCTTGAGGGCAAAAGAATAATATTTGCAATTCCATAATTTATTGCGCATCTCTTAGGTCGAACTCACGTTAAAATATTATTTTATGGCATCGGAGCAAAATTAGAAATATAATGTATGAAGTTGTAATCGGATTGCCCCAAATTGTACGTAAGTAACTCGTTTACAAACAAAAATAATAAAATCTATTCTTTAATAAATCTGGAAACATATCTGTTGCCATCATTATCAGAGAATTTCAACATATACAATCCATTAGACAAATTGCCTAGATCAAGTTCGGCTTTATTGCTATTTTGATTTTCAGTAATAAGTAGTTGACCGGAAATTGTATAAACAGAAATATATGAAATTGTTTTATTACATTCAATATTAATAATTTCTTTTACTGGATTAGGAAAAACTATATAATTATTTGAATTATTAACAAGAATATTACCTGAAGCAACAGAGACACTGACAAGCCAGTCTTTGGTCGTGGCATCCTGTGCAGTAACTGTATAAGTGACAGGGAATGTAAAATCCTGAACAGAACCACTCAATGGAGAAACTGATGCTCCGGCAGAAACAGTGATATTGGGTGCAAGATTTGCAACATTTGTTCCGTTCGTGACTTCAATCTCAACTGTAGCAAGAGCAGAATCAATAATTGCCTGTCCGGTTTGTTCAGCGATAACAAATGAAAGAATTTCTGCATTATTGCTTGGTAAAATTGCTTCAGTTACTGTTACTGTCCATAACTGAAAATCTGTTCCGTTTTCAGCTGTAACAGTATATGTTACTGGACTTGTGAAATCCTGCTGTGTAATACTTGTCGGAAAAATAGTTGCTCCTTGAGATAAAGTAACTGAAGAGGGAGTCAAAGCGGCTACATTTGTACCATTCACCACTTCAATATCAACAGTATGAGTGCCCGAATTAATATCTGCAGGTACTGTTTGCTCAACAAAAGTAAATGATAAAATATCTGTTTCATTATTCAGAGGAGCTGCTTCAGATACATTTACAGTCCAATCCTGAGTGGTTGCATCCTGAGCAGTTACAGTATAGGTAAATTGTGTTGAAAAGTTTTGTGGTGTTCCACTAAACGGATTTATTGTTGCACCCGGAGATACTGTAATTGTGGGAGTTAATGAGTTTAGATTTGTTCCGTTTGCAACTTCAATATTTACAGTATGATTTGTGGAATTAATTGTAGCAGGGCCTGTTTGTTGGGATAATACAAATGTTATTATATCATTAGCAGAACTATTTGCTGTTGTAACTGTAACTGTCCAGTCCTGAATATTAATGGCATCTTCAGCAGTAACAGTATAAATAAAAGGATTTGTAAAATCCTGCACACTACCGCTTAACGGATTTATAGATGCTCCGACAGATACAGTAATTGTTGGAGATAAAGCCGCCACATTTGTACCAAATAATACTTCAATATCAACAGTGTGATTTGTATTATTTATTATCGCAGGGCCGGTTTGTTGAGTCAGTGAGAAGCTTAAAATATCTGTTTCATTATTTGCTCCTGATGCTTGTGTAACATATATATTCCAGTCCTGTGGAGTACCATCCTGAGCTGTAACTGTAAACACAAATGGAAAGATTGAAAAATCATTTGATTCACCGCTTAATGGATTAATTGTAGCACTTGGTGATATTGTAATTGTAGGAGTAAGATTTGCAAGATTTGCAACAGCAGTTACCTCAATATTTACAGTATGATTCGTACTGTTAATTATTGCAGAGCCCGTTTGTTCAGGGAATGTAAAAGTCAGAATGTCATTTTCAGCACTAAGGGCTCTGTACCCGGGAGTAAGAAAAGGAGACAGATCATCGCCCATACCGTCAAGAGTATTTGGTGGTGCAATTGTCCATTCAGATAAAGTAAAAGTTGAATTCGGCGAATTTATGTTCAAATTTCTATAAGCATATGAATCAGTATATTCCCAAACTTGTCCTGTTCCGTCTTGATCCTGAATGCCATAAACATCAATGACAGCATTGCCAGCGTCCAGCAATTCATAGGCATCATTTCCGTTGCCTTTAATTGTGTTGGTCTCGCCATGAATTACATATGTGGGTTGGACTAAGGTATAATCTGACCACATTTGATCTGCAGAAACATTATCAATATTTGTAATTACCACTGATTGGTTTGCAGGTAAAATATACGATGAAAATGTATATGTAAAAACTGTTGCAGTTCCATTCATGTATATTTTTAGCTTATAATTTTGAAGATTAAATGATGAACTACCTGCATTGGTCAATTCAACATATCTGGGGTAACTTAATGTCTTTGTGCCGTCAACAACTTCTGTAATTAGTATTTGAGAAGATAAATGAATACATAGAATCAATAAAAAAACAACGTATAAAAACTTCATAATAATCGAATATTTAATATATAATAAAAAATGGTAGTATTTACAGTCAATATTACTCGCAATGACATTTAGCAAACTCAGTCTGCTTCTCAATAATTAATAATTAATCGATGAAAATTCTTTTGCTCTTAACAGAATCATTACTAATAATAGAAATAATATATATCCCTTTGCCAAGGAGATTTTTATCAAAATCAATTGCAATGACATTTTCATCAGAACCAATATTTTTTTCATAAATTGTTCTTCCCTGAATGTCTGAAATTTTCAAAGACACTATTCCGGAGCCATTAAATTGTGAAATATAAATTTTGCCGTTTTCACCATCAAAAAAGAATTCAGAATTATTATTACTTATATTCACAGCCACAGTATTACTATAAGCATAGTCTCCGTCAATATCAATTTGCTTTAGTCTGTAATAATTTAGTCCAAACATAGGACTATCATCTTCAGTGAAATAATTTATTGTAATATTGGAATTTCCGTATCCTTCAACTTTATCAATAGCATAAAATTTTACAGCATCTTTTGAACGTTCAATTTCAAAATAGTCATTATTAATTTCTGAAGCAGTTGTCCATTCAATATCAACAGTTTTACCATTATATTTTGCGTCAAAAAGAATTAACTCAACAGGAAGAAGGAAATTCCCTTTTCCAATAGCCAGTTCAGAAAATGAATTAAAACCAGTTTTCTGAGCATAACCATTGCCAGAATCATAGATTCTACCGGCAGCGCCGGGCGTTGGAATTGCAGTTATTGCATCGAAACTGTCCCAATCAGCATAATCAGCTGATCCTGTTGGTCTTTTCATTACAGAAAATGTGTTGTCATCTGCTGAAGATAGTCCGGTAACATTCTGGACATATAAATTTGTTCCCCATGTTCCTGATGAAATAGTCCCGCTTGGCAATACAGTCCATATCGCTGATTCAAGCAATTCGACAATTGGAGTTCCGTCTTCTGTTGCAACAAGTTCAGGATCATCATTTAAACCTGATTCGGTTATCGAAGAAACACTTACATCAAGATAATCTGTACCTGTTGATAGATTCAGATTGTTGTTAATGAAATCCATTCTTTTGTAATTTGAAGTTGTTGTACCATTACCTACCGGAAAAGGATATGTATTTGTGTTAAGTGCAAAGTTGCGTCGTAAATTTCCATAGACGAAACCACTCTGACTGTATGTAGCAATTGCTCCTGCATTATTGTTTGAAATATATACATGGTCGCTTCCTGTAGTAATAACTCCATTCGTCAGTGTCAGATTACCTGATATTTGAATGTTGTCATTTAAAAGAATTCCTGCAATATTATCTGTTTCAACATCAAAAAACACTTCTTCTGAACCATTACAATCAATTTCCTGCTGAACAGTACCGATGAAATTGATTGTACTATTGCCTTCATCAAATCTGGCAGGGCCAACCTGATTATCCCAATTTCCTCGTAAATCTATTGTTCCGTCAGCTGTACCACCGTTGCCATCTGTCATATCAAGCATTCCGTTACCTGTTATTGTTAAATCCTCAAATATTTCAAGTTTATTAGCAGGGTCTGCCTGAATTGTAAGTTTTTTATTATCAGTTACCGGACCTTCCAATAAAAGATTTCTGCATTGAGCCAGATTCCCAAATCTGCTGGCAGTTGCAGAATAGGTAGTTATATCAATAACACAATCTCTTATAGGATCATCACTATGTACTGTAACATCTGTAAGGCTATCGGGCACAGAAAAACTTTCCCAGTTTGCACAATTAAACCAATCTACATTTGATTCACCTGTCCAATTGCCATGCATAGCAGAACTGGTAATTGTAAACGTAACGCCACATATAGGCACTTCGTTTGCAGTAGTAGTTCCTGCTCCTGAATCCCATGTTCCTGTCATATCAAAAATATTATTCAATAAAGCATGCTGACTACCAATATGTAACTCCCAATCATAATAATACATATAAAATTCCCCAGTAGCTACACCAGTATTCAATTTAAGACACTCAAGGTCAGGATGAATTCTGGAAACTCTTTCTCCACCATTATTTCCCGGCACTGTAATTGGCTGAAAGTCTCCTCTTGATTGAATACCTCCAAGTACTGAGCCAGTAAATGTTCTATAATTATATGAACTTCCGACCGTTAAAATGCCAGTAAATGCACCTTGCATTAAAAATATTGCATCAGGATCTGAAGAACTCATATTTACCTGACCGCTTGCATTGTCTGAAAAATCAGATGAGGAAACTCCGTTTATCTGGATATCCTGTAAACAATCATCGTTTGAATTCAGAGTTATACAAATAACTGTTCCTGCCGGCAAAGCTGAACTGCCATTATAAGTAATTTCAAGGTATTGAGGGTGCCCGCTTTGTGATTTTCCTGCATCACTCGAACATCGGTACCATCTTCCTGTAGATACATTTGCTGCATCTTCATATTCATAAACCATATTGGCTAAAATAATGCTTGTTCCGGGACCAATATCAACAAAACTTGCAATGGTAATTATATCCCAACCACCGTTTCCGATATTTGTGTCAAAACCAATGATAATAATATCTCCGGGATAAAAAGTAGTTGGAACTGCTGGAGGAGCTGTAGTATTTGTGCTACATGAATTTGGATTATCTGAAGCAGTTGGTGTATAAAAAACAATTGATGTCGAGTAGCAATTTGCCTCATATACTCTGAACCAATATGTAGTGCTGGCAGACAATCCGCTAACGGTAACTGCATTGCCATTTCCGTTATATACTACCTGTTCTCCTGAACCGCCATAAGCAGAATTTGCAACCGGATCAACACCGTCAATTGGGTTAGTAAAAGAATTTGAAGTATTTATTATTACAATTCTTTTTGATCCATCTCCATTAGTCCAACTGGCTGTCAATTGTGTCGAATATATACTTGGGAATGTAATTGTGTGTGCCTGAATTGTTGGAGTATTGCATATACATGACATAATATGTGATCCAAGATGACTGACATCGTCAATATTATACAAGTCCCATTCACTGACAAGTGTTGGAAATCCTGAAGCCGGGTTTGAAGTAATTCCTGAAGTAACAGAACTTTTTCTTACAAGAGTTTTATCAAGTGTCGAATGTGAGCCTGATGTCCATGCAGTCCCCGGATCTTCACCAATACAACCAATAATATCTACGTAGAAACCGGTGCTTATTTTCTTTAATGCAACAGCATCATCTCCGTTAAATACAACAGCATTGCTTACAGTAGAACTACCACCGTATATAATTGCAGCTGAATTCATATATACAATTGTCGAGTTATCTGTCAGGGTTCCTGTCAAACTATGAGTGTTGGATGGCGTAGGGCTGCCATTTGCGAAATTTATTAATTGGTAATCAGTAAGATCAACTGTCGAGCCTGTTCCGTTAAATATTTCAATGTATTTATTGTTTGAACTGCCTTCAACATATTCGGAAATAATCAAATCAGTTGCACAGCCACCAACAACTGTTGCCTGACTTTTTGGGTTATCTGATGCGGTAGGAGTATAGTAAACCGTATTAGTACCGGTGCAATTGTATTCATATACTCTGAACCAATAAGTAGTACTGGCAGTCAGTCCGCTAACGGTAACAGAACTTCCGGTTCCGTTAAATACAACTTGTTCTCCGCTTCCACCATAAACAGTATTTGAAGCAGGATCGGTTCCGTTGGTCGGGTTAGTAAAAGAATTTGAAGTATTCATAATTACAATTCTTTTTGATCCATTACCAATAGTCCAATCTACCTGCATCGAAGAGCTGCTGACTGATGAAAAAGTAATTGTATGAGACTGTATAGTTGGTGCCAGACAAGAAAGAGTCGCCTGACTGTTCGGATTATTAGTAGCAGTGCTTGTCAGATAGACAGTATTTGTTGCTATGCAGTTATACTCATAGACTCTGAACCAATAAGACGTTCCAGGATTTAATCCGCTGATTGAAACAGAGTTGCTATTATTATTATAAACAACCTGTTCCCCGCTACCTCCATAAACAGGGTTTGCAGCAGGATCAGTACCGTTTGCCGGAGCAGTAAATGAATTGGAAGTATTCATTTTAACAACACGTTTTGAACCGTTGCCATTTGTCCATGAAACATTCATGCTTAAATAATCAACCGAGGAAAAAGTGATATTATATGCTTGTGTTGAGGGAGCTGAGCATGCAAATGATGGAATATAAACATCGTCAAAATTACTGAATATGGCACTAGTACTATGATTCCATATACAACCGTAATATTTTATATCATTTCCTGTTGCTGTATATGTTGTATTTAATGTTGTTGCTCCAATTTGTGTCGAAGTCAATAATGGATTTGATTGAGGATATGCACTACCATTTGACTCACAATACAAAGACCAATTATCTGTAGTTGGATCATATACAACTTTAATGCTGAAATATGTGTTGGCAGTTTGATAATCTCCTCCTGAAATAATAGTAGTTGTATTTGAATTCAAATCCATACCACCTGTAAATCTAATAAGTCTTATTGGATCAGGTGTGCTTGAATTACCCAGAGCAATGGCGTATCCGTTTCCTAAAGTATAATCATTACTTGTGCTGCCAAGAACAAAAGCGATTCCATAATTACCGGCATCAAATCCGCTGGGAGAGGCTCTTCCGTTTTTCATGTTAAATGCCCAAACCAATGATGAAGTGTTATTTGTAATTCCATTTGTAGTGAAATAACTAGTGGCATCATTCCAAACCCAATCTCTTCCGGCAGTTGTTGAACCAACTTGTAAAGAATTACTGACAATTTGTGCACCGGAAACTACTGTTTCAACTTCAGTCCAGCCATTTCCTACTGTTGTATTATTAGCACGGGTAAAATCATCAATTAAAGTTTGTCCGAAAACATTATTTAAAATACACACTAATAAAATCAATAAAAAAGAATATTTAATGTGTGATATCATAGACTTATTGCTTTGCCTCTATGGGTTTTAAAGTAAAAAGCATCTATGTAGCTTAATAGAAAATTAAGCATCTGTGTAGCTTATTTGACAAAAATATAACAATAAAACCTGTTTTGTGTTAAATTTTGATTAATATTTTCGTTAAGTTTTAAACATT
>JBDRPR010000490.1:0-19633 GCA_043826845.1 Bacteroidota bacterium | reverse complement strand
TCATTTTTTGTAATAATCCTTCTAAGTCAAGAGCTCCATTTTTAACAATAAGGTTGTGAATTCCGCCAGAATTTCCAGTAGTTTTCATATTTAATTTTCGCGCTGAATAACTATCAAGAATATTTCTTTGTAATATTCCATCTATAATGATGTCGCTACGAAAAAGTTTTACTCCTTCAGCATCAAATGGAGAGCTTCCCAAAGCTTTTGGTAAAAATGGATTTTCTTCAATGTTGATGTTTTTTGAAAAAACTTGTTTTTGTAAATGATCAACCCATCAAATGATGCATTTCGAAAAACATTTCGCTTTTTGCTACAGTATGTTTCATTAAAGAATTCTACAATGCTATTGGTATTAATGAAAAAACCAAATAAAAATACAAGTTTATAAACTGTTTTTAAATCAGATATATTATCCTTTTACCATTTTATAATAAAATCACATATTCTACAACCAATATAAACTATTTGCATTTTGATATATAAATTCTTATATTTGTAAAGAATAATATCAATTTTGTTCTGTACTATTTTAACCATACAATAATATACAAAAAGGATATGTTCTTGTTACAAACAGATAAATTATATGAAAAACACTTTACTTTTTATCTTTGTCATTTGTATTTCAATAAATTTTTTATATGGTCAGGGATGGACCATAATTGATAATACTAAACCTTCTGGTACAAAAATCAATCTGGTTTCTGCAAACAATGATGAAACTATTCTTAGATTTGAACTAAATGCATACAAGTTCCATAGTATTACTACTCAAATCGGAGATTCTTATATTATAAAAGCACCTGATATGTCGTCAATTCTAGAAGGAGCTGCTCCTGATTTGCCAAAATTTACGACATCAATTATTATCCCTGAGACAGGAAATACTGAATTAAGTATTTTATATTCAAATTATATTGAAATGGACAATATTGATATCGCACCTTCAAAGGGTAATTTCACAAGAGATATTGATCCATCAACTGTTCCTTATACTTATGGAACTGTATATTCTCAAAATCAGTTTTACCCCGGCACAGAAAGCTCTGTTAAAGAGCCATTTATTTTAAGAGATTTCAGGGGACAAACTGTTGTATTTTATCCATTTCAATTTAATCCAATAACAAAAAAATTAAGAATTTATACTGAAATTGAAGTGAAGATCAGTAAAACGAACGGAATTGGGATAAATGAAATGCTCTCCTCAAAAGAACAAAAGGAGATACCATATGAGTTCAATCAGATATATAAAAACTTCTTTTTTAATTACGGTTTTGGGACAAAATACACTCCTCTTGATGAAGGAACTCCCGGAAATATGCTAATTATTTGTTACAGTGGATTTATGAATGATATGCAACCATTTATTGACTGGAAACGCGAAAAAGGTATTGAAACAGAAATTGTTAATGTAACAACAATCGGGAACACTGCTGCCCAGATTAAAACATATGTTGCAAATTATTATAACACAAACGGCTTGGTTTATTTACTACTTGTCGGAGATGATGCTCAGGTAACTGCCTCAAGTACAGGCGCCGGCGATTCAGATGTTGATTATGGATTTATTTCAGGAAGTGATCATTACGCTGAACTAATAGTTGGCAGGTTTTCTGCCGAAACTAATGCTCATGTACAAACTCAAGTAGCCCGAACCATCGAGTACGAAAAAAATCCGGTTTTAGACGACTGGTGGACAAATGCAGTAGGAGTTGCTTCAGATCAAGGTCCTGGAGATGATAATGAACTGGATTTTGAACATGTTAGAAACATATCCACTGATTTATTAGGATTTACTTATACAAATTTTGCAGAATTATACGACGGGGATCAAGGAGGAGAAGATGCAGCCGGAAATCCCACGCCTGCGATGCTTGCCACCGAAATAAATATCGGTAAAAGTATTCTTGTTTACACAGGACATGGCAGTGATACCAGCTTTGGCACTACAGGTTTTTCAAATACAGATGTTAATGCTCTTACAAATAATAATAAATATCCCTTTATATTTTCAGTTGCCTGTGTAAATGGTAATTTTATCGGAATAACCTGCTTTGCAGAAGCATGGTTGCGTGCTACAAACGCAGGACAACCCAGCGGAGCAGTTGCGACTTTTATGTCAACTATAAATCAGTCATGGGATCCTCCAATGATTGGACAGGATGAAATGATTGATATTCTTACAGAAAGTTACGTAAATAATATTAAAAGATCTTTTGGTGGTATCGCCTTTAACGGATGTTTTCAAATGAATGAAGAATCCTCTGATTTTAATATGACTGATACCTGGACAATTTTTGGTGACCCATCTGTTATTGTTCGCACAAAAGGGCCTATGCCACTGACTGCAACACACAATTCAACAATTACACTTGGTTTGACAAATTTTGTGGTTAATTGTACTGTTGAAGGTGCTCTGGTTTCTGTGACATGTCGAAATGCAGGACAAGTTGAAATACTAGGGACCGGTTATATTCTAGGAGGGACAGTTGACATTACAATTCCTGCCTTTACTGCTCCTGATACAATGTTGGTTACCGTTACTGATTTTAATTATACTCCATACATTCAGGAAGTGCTTGTTATTGCTGCCAGTGGTCCTTATGTGGTTTATAATTCAAAGAACATTAATGATCCAACAGGTAATAATAACGGATTAGCTGATTACAATGAAGATATTGTGCTTGACCTTAGTCTTAAAAATGTTGGAATAGATCAGGCCACAAATGTTTCAGCTACTATAAGTACATCAAATTCATATATTACTATTACTGATAATGCAGAAAGTTATGGAACAATAAATGCCGGAGCAACCGCAACACAAACAGATGCTTATGCCCTTTCTATTGCCGATGGAATTGCCGATCAGACTTCCGCTATTTTTGAAATTGCCGTTACTGACGGAACAAATAGCTGGCCTGGTTCATTCTCTGTATTATGTAATGCACCATCTATAGATCAGAGTTTTACAAATATTGATGACTCAGCAACAGGTGATGGTGATGGACTTCTTGATCCCGGAGAAACAGTTGATATTAACATAAACACTATTAATAATGGTCATGCTGATTCTGAACCTGCAATTTGCACACTAACTTCAACAAGTCCGTGGGTTACTATAAATTCAAGCCCTGTTTCACTTGGAGCAATGACAGTGGGAGTTATTGCACCTTCCTCTCACAATATTACAATAAACGCAGCTACACCCACAGGGACAAATATTGATTTTACTTTTACTGTAGTTGCAGGAAGTTATTCAGACATATTAAATATTTCATTAAGCGTAGGATTGATGATTGAAGACTGGGAAAGCAACAGTTTCACTTCATACGGATGGCAACAGGGAGGAACGTTGCCATGGATTATTGTTTCTGTAAATCCATACGAAGGAACTTTCTGCGCTAAATCTGGTGCCATTACACATGATCAGACTTCAGAACTAATAATTAATATGAACGTCCTTGTAAATGACAATCTCACTTTCTATAAAAAAGTTTCTTGTGAACAAGGTTACATCCAATATGGTTATCCTTATGATTATCTGGAATTTACCATTGACGGCATTTCAATGGACATGTGGGACGGTGAAGTTGCATGGTCTCTTGAAACTTATCCTGTTACTACTGGAATACATGAGTTAAAATGGATATATTCCAAAGATAATATTGAAAGCGCAGGAGAAGATTGTGCCTGGGTTGATTATATTAAATTGCCCGCTCATTCTACTGTGACCTATGCCACATATAATAATGGATTACCTGCAAATTATGAATTGAATATTTATCCGAATCCCGCTAGTCATAAAAGCAATATTCAACTTTCAATTCCTGAAAACGTTACAGGAAAAATTGAAATCTTCAATTTTGTCGGAGAAAAAGTTAAAACTATTTGGAATTCAAAAGATATTGCAGCCGGATTTTATGACATAAATTTTTCAACAGATGAAATAGAAAACGGAGTTTATTTCTGCAAATTCATTTCTGACAACACAGAAATCACTAAAAGATTTATAATTATCAGATAATATTATTTATGTTTTGAAAAATGAGGAGCAGAGAATGTTCCTCTTTTTTTATTTATTAATGTTCCAGTCTAACTCTAAATCCCAATTTGATCGGATATTAATTGTTTCATGATATTTAATTACTTTCTCCGGTTGAATTTTTTTCAGATAATTACCGGAATCCCACTTTTTATTTCCATTCGTATCAATTATTGCTTTTATCTTATAATTCCCCGGTTTTAAATATGGTATAGTAATTTTATTTTTTCTGATATCATCAGAATAAAAAGTCTGCAATACAACGTCCTTTTCATCAGTCAGCAGAATAAAAAATGATGATTGTGGCTTTTCTATATGTAATATGAGTTTCCCGTATTGATCTGATTTTTGCATTGTAAAATTTACTGAAATTGAATCATTAAAATGATTGTAATGATCTGAGAAAGAACCGTATAAAACATCTAATCTGTACTTTTTCTCAGATATAAAAGGATATTCAAAAATATATTTTCTTGAATTTTTGTCTTTAATTAAACTGAATTCTATGGGATTTTTAACAGAATCAGTAAATTCATATAACTTGATTTTATCATTATCAATATTCTCAACAGGATAATAAAACTCTATTGTCAGTTCTTTATTTATATCAAAAATATTTCCATCCAAAACATTGATTTTATGTACCAATATACTATCTGGTCTGACGATATCTTTTTGTTTCTTCACTAAAGATTTTACAGTTAAATTCAGGGTGTCAAAATGATTAATCAACTGATCCACTGAATCTTTTATAAGATAATTAATAATGCAATTAAGAGTATCTTGATTATAAATTATTGAATCAGTAATATAAACCGTTAAGGAATCGGAATTATTACTGATTTCATTGATAAAAGCTTTATCATCGCTTTGATTTATTCCAGAAATTGAAAAATTAAAAAAAGAATCAATTAATGGGATATTGAATAAAAAATTCAGTTTGTATTTTAACGGGCGTGATGATCCAGACAGAAACTGTTTTTTATTATCCTCTGAAAATAAAAACATTTTAATGTTGTCAGGTTTATAAACTATTGATGTGTCAATTCTTACAGAATCTATATTTGCTGAATCCACAATCATTTTATATTCAAATGAAGGAATTATCAAGCTGTCATAAAAGGCAAATTTTTCATTTGGTAAGTCAAACATCAAATTATTGTTTGCATCAGAAAGTGCATATATTTTGAATGAGCCATTTTTAATATATTTCAAATGAAATTCTCCCTGTTCGTTTGTTTTGGTAACATAAATAGGTTTTTCCTTTATAGGAGCAGTATCAGATAAATTTTCATACAACAACACAAAAATATCTTTTTGTTTTTCTAAAGTATAAGCATCACTAATAAACCCACGAATCTGAAAAGAATCAATATAATTACCTGTAGAAAAAACAAACTGAAAATTGTTTTCTGCATTTCCTTCATTTAAATCGGCAACAGAGTTTAAAAAATTCAAAGTATATGTTGTATTTTCGAGCAATTCATTATTTAACTGAATTGAAAGGGTTTTTCCTTTTACTAAAAGCTTGGGAGTTTCAGCCAAAGGAGGAGATACAATAAGTTTTTGACTGGCATTTTTAAGTTGAATAAATTCGTTAAAACTGATTAATATTTTATTATCGTTGAAATTTACAGCATAATTTCCCGGATTACTTTCTTTGACAACTGGAGGATCTGTATCACGTGGCCCACCAGTTGGAGAAACAACATTAGCACAGGAATAAATTAAGAACAATACAAATAACAAACTGATTATATGTTCAACTTTTTTGCTCAATAAATCTGATTAATGCTATTACAAACATACAAACTTTAAAATTATTATTGCATTAAGAACAAAAATTAAAGAATTTGAAATAAATTTACATTTTTAAAGTTATTACATATTTAATATTATTGAAATATGATACTGAATTACATTACCTGGAACGTGAAACCTGAGATATTTTCAGTTCCTGATGATATCTGGTTGGTAGGTGGGTTAACGGTTCGATGGTACGGGCTTTTATTTGCCGGAGCATTTTTCTTTGGGTATATAATTGTTTCCAAAATGTTTAAGAGGGAAAATATTGATCAAAAGGTATTGGATAAGCTTACCATATATATGGCTTTAGGAACAATTCTCGGTGCTCGTTTGGGGCATTGTCTTTTTTATCAACCTGATTATTACTTGAAAAATCCTTTGGAAATATTAATGGTATGGGAAGGAGGGCTAGCAAGTCATGGTGCTGCAATCGGGATATTGTTTGCATTATTTCTTTTTGTCAGAAAGGTTAAAAAACCATATTTATGGATTCTTGATCGGATTGTAATTGTTGTTGCATTATCAGGATTGTTAATACGCTTAGGGAATTTTATTAATTCAGAAATAGTAGGAAAAGTCACTAAATTATTCTGGGGGTTTTATTTCCCCAGAAATGACTGTCCTCCTCCTTATGATTGTGATCTTTCATTAATATCTCCTAGACATCCAGCTCAATTGTATGAAGCATTTTCATATTTAATAATTTTTATTGTCCTGTATTTTTTATATTTAAAAAAAGGTGCTGGAGAAAAAAAGGGCTATCTTTTCAGCATATTTCTGATAACATTGTTTTCGGTTAGATTTTTTATTGAATTTGTAAAAGATGTTCAGGTTGATTTTGAACAAAGCATGGTTTTGAATTTAGGACAATTATTAAGTATTCCATTTATAATAATAGGGATTTTTATACTCAGATATTCTTTAAAAAATAGCAAGGAGGTAAAATAAAAAAACAGATTATGCAGATTTTTATATTATTTACCTGCCTTCTTTCTGTTAACATTTTACGATCTGAACAAGTAATAAAGCACGCATACGGACAAAATCTATAAAAAAAGCTGCCTGTAAAAGGCAGCCTCAATTCTTTATGCCGGATGAATTGCCTCAACAGGGCAAACATCGGCACATGCACCACAATCTGTGCAAACATCAGGATCAATCTTATAGATATCGCCTTCAGAAATTGCCTCAACAGGGCATTCGTCAATACAAGTACCACATGCTGTGCAATCATCGCTAATTTTATAAGCCATAATGAAAGATTTTAAATTTACTACGGCATAAAAATAGTGAACATTTATAGATTGGTCAAAAAAAACGCCAAATTAATTCAAAGTTATTAACTAGTTATTGAACATAAAATTTTGAAATGAAAATAATTTAGTGCCTTATAATAATTAGTTTTGTCAATCGTTTTAATTTTGAAAAATACTCATTTTATGGAAAACAACATAGGTGCACCGGAATACAATAATGATAAAAGAAAATCGAATCCGGTTTTATGGACTTTGGTTATATTACAGGCAATTATTATTATTATTCTTGGATATTTATACTATGATCAATCCAAAAAAACCGATACTGTTTATGTTGAATTGAACAATACAATAACTGAAAAAGAGAGCATATCCATGGAACTTGAGGACCTGTACAAACAATATGAAGGTTTAAAGACTAATAACTCTGAAATAAATGCCAAACTTATAGAAGAACAGGATAAGATATTAGAGCTAATGGAAGAGGTTAAAAAAGTAAAATCTTCGAATTCCTATCAGATTTCTCAGTACAAAAAAGAATTAAACACACTCAGGGAAATTATGAAAAGCTATATTGTCCAAATTGATTCACTAAATACAAAAATCAAATATTAATTGCTGAAAATCAAGAAGTGAAAACTGCATTTAATGAAATAAAAGTAAGTCATGAAAAACTTAATGAAAAGAATCAGAATTTAACTGAAATGGTTAATATTGCATCAGTAATTAAAGCAATTAATATTTCTGCCATACCTATTAATAAAAAAAGTAAGGACGTTGATAAAGCAAAAAAGGTTGAAAAAATAAAAGTATGTTTTACATTATCAGAAAACAGGATTGTAGAACCCGGTAACCGTATTGTATACATAAGAATTGCACGTCCTGATCAGATGGTTATTACTTCCTCAGCAGAAAATATATTTATTTATGAAGGTTCAAATATTGTTTATACAGAAAAACGTTCTGTTGACTATCAGAATAAAACTACAGATATGTGTATATACTGGGCAAATGATCAAGAGTTAATTCCCGGGACTTATCTGGTTGATATATTTGCTGACGGGAAGTTAATTGGAGAAACTTCTCTTGATTTGAAATAGATTTTTTTACTCTTTGAATCCTTTTAATATACTGACACAACCATTGTGAAGCATATCAATATTTGATTCCTGTTTTGGCACTATAACCTGAACTATAAGCTGTTGGGTTGAATTGGATTTAAAGTCCCAAGATTTTACAAAATCATGGTCTTTATTAGAAAAAATTAAATTTCTATTTGTATCAAAGAGGTTAAATTCAATATCTCCTAATACATCCTGTCCACAGACCAATATTCTGTAATCCTGTCCGCCATAGAGAGTTAGTATTAATTCCGCAACATCTCCTTCAGTTAAAATTGCACTATTTAACTGCCCATCATAAACATAGGGCTCGATATCTGTCAGACAATTTTTCTTTGTAAAACTTTTACATTGTGCATCGGCAAAAAATGATATGCCAACAAAAACCAATAATAATACCACAGATCTAAATATATTTTTCATAATAAAGAATTTTAACGTGTCAAATTTAAAAAAATTATTCTATTATTTCACTTCTAATTTCTTCAACAATATTTCCAATATCTATAATAACATCGAAAGAAACATCGATAGTCATCTGACTATCAATAATTGTGATCATTTTTTCTTCGTCAGTAATTATTTCACCTTTTGTATAAGTAATTTCAATTTGTTCAAATTTTGCCTGTAATTGTTTAAGTTGAGGAACATATTTTTGAATATCCTGATCACTTTCATAAGAAACAATCAGTTCAATTAAATTCGATAATGAGAATTTCTGTTCTGCAATTCTATTAATAATATCCGGATTTTGATTTTTTTCATCAATTATATTTGTTGCTATATATAACGCTTCTAACCACCCACCAAGAAGAATCATTGCAGCTGTGCTCCCTCTTCCGTTTTCCTTTAAATATGAGTCTGCATTAGAATACGTTACAGATATTATTGAAAGAATTGAATCTTTGTTCTCAATATTTTCTTCAATTTTATTAATAGTAAATGATCCTTCTTCTTCAGGAATTCCTAATCCATCAGACATTTTTCTAATTGAGGTCAGATAATTAACAGACGATTGAATCTGGTCAAACATCCTTGTATAACTAAGATCTGCTCCATAAATACCGAGATTTAATGCTAGTTTTGCATTGGTAGTATATTTATAATAGCTTCTATAATCATTAAGAATATCAGGATTGTAGTCTGCTCCGGCATTTTGCAATAAATTCGCCATCTCCATGGGTGACGGAATGTTGTAAAAAATCATCTTGACTTTTTTAACATGTTCTTTGTCAAGCAATGATTCATCTTGTACATTTACATCATCATCGGTCTGATTAGTCCCTGATTTACAACCAAAAATAAATACAAAAATCACCAAAACAACACTATACAAAAGATTATTAAACTTCATCATAAATTATTTTATTGCTTTTCCAACCATTTCAGATGCACTATCAAAACAATTTAGTAATACGAATTGCTTTCTATTTTGTTCCAATTATAACATTTTTTTTTTAAACAACATTAAAATATTTTAATAAACTTAGAAAAAATTAATATTCTCTGTTCATTATCAATTCAAATAATTCCAACAATGGAATTAATTTTCTTTTATCAACAGAAAGTGTATTTAAATTTATTATTGCTTTTTTCTTGAAATCAATAATTCTTTCTTCAACAATTTCTTTTATTTTCAGATCATTATAAACATTTCTGAAAACATCAATTTTTTCTTGTTTATCAAAGTTTTTTTTGCTTAGCCAATTAATCAGGGTTTGTTTCTGAGTTTTATTTGCACATTGAAGTGCAGATATAAATAAAAAAGTTTTTTTATTTGAAACAATATCTCCTCCAATTTTTTTTCCGATTTTTTTTTCATCACCGAATACATCCAATAAATCATCTTTCAATTGAAACGCTAACCCTAAATTTTCACCAAAATTATATAGGCAATACGCATCAACATCGTTTGCACCACCTATTATACCACCAATTTTTAATGATGCAGCCAACAAAACTGCTGTTTTCAACCTTATCATTTCCAAATATTCATTAACGGTAACATGATTGCAATTCTCGAAATTCATATCATATTGCTGCCCTTCACAAACTTCCAGAGCGGTTGTATTAAATATTTTTAATACTTTAATCTGTACATCTTTTTCTAACTCAAAAAAGAATTCATATGATTTTATCATCATGGCATCACCTGACAAAACTGCAACGTTTGTGTCCCATTTTTCATGAATTGTAGGATGATTTCTTCTCATCGAAGCATCATCCATAATATCATCATGCACCAAAGTAAAATTGTGAAAAATTTCAATCCCTATCGCCGGATTTATAGCCTTTTCAATATAATCATCATATATATTACAGGCTAAAAGTGTCAGAACCGGTCGGATTCTTTTTCCACCCAAAGATAAAATGTAACGGATTGGCTCATATAATTCAAATGGTTTTCCATTTAAATCCAGAGTCTCAATTTCTTTTATCAGTATTTTATGTATATCGCTGTAATTATACATTTATGCATTTATTGATCAACAAAAAAAATCATTTTGTAAATATCCGAATTAAATTACTCCTTCCAGTTCAAATAAACCGGATTCAATTGTTTTTTTAATTCCACTCTCTAAAGATAACAATTTTCCCGGAAATAACAATTTCATTTTTGTAATATCCGGTCTTCTTCCAGTCATATCTCCTTCTTCAAGAGGAGGTAAAAAAACAATTTTTGACTTTGCTCCTGTTATTTTTATTATCAAATTTGCCAGATCAAACATAGAAATCGGTATATTACCTCCAATATTAACTACATCATTTATATAATAGTCATTATAATATGCATTTAGACAGGCGATTACATTGTCGTCGATATAACAAAAAGTTCGGGTCTGCATACCATTTCCATAAATTGGAATATCTTCATTTTTCAATGCATGTAAAATGAATTTTGAAATCACAAAATTTTTACTTTGTTTAGGACCATAGGTATTAAAAAAACGAAAAATTGTATAATCAAGATTGTACTCTTTTTTATATGCTCTTAAATATGCCTCTCCAACATTTTTTACAATAGCATACGGTAATCTTGAATTCAATGGTGTAGTTTCTTCATTTTGCGGATATTCAACGGGTTCTCCATATATTTCAGAAGAAGATGAAAATAACACCCTTTTTACCCCTGTATTTTTTGAAAGATCCAAAACATTTTTTATTCCGTCAATATCTTTCAGTACTAATGCAGGATGCTGCAATGTTTTTTGAACTCCAACAACTGCTGCATAATGAAAAACATAATCGAACTGATATGACATCATTACCTGAGATATTTCATTTCGGTTATTCACGTCGCAATGAATAAATTTGAACTGATTTTCAGTACTTTTTGGCAATTTTCCAATATGTCCGGTCAAAAGATTATCAATTGCAACAACAAAAGTTTTTTTATTTTCCAAAAGTTTTTCAATCAGGCTACTTGCAATAAAACCGGCGCCTCCTGTTACTAAAATTTTTTTCATCTGTTAATAATTTATTAATTCATTGATTATTTTTAGCGGTATTAATGCTTGCTTCGCAGGTTTTTTTTATCTGTCATATGTCTGCCTGTCTGGCAGACAGGGAACCCTGCAGTGCTCGACAAAGTCAATGCCCAAATAATCATTTCGATAGCTATCGGGATCATGGGCATTTCATGACTTGTTTTTATCAATTATTTCAAGATCATCCAGTTCGATATCTTCCTCCTCGTTAAAAATTTGAATTAAAGGTTCTTTTGAAAAAGCTCTTCTGGTAATTGAGGTTTCAAGAGATAATAATAAGGAAGGAAGAATAACCAGATTTGATATTACGGCCATAAGTAATGTAAGCGATACCAATATTCCTAATGCCATAGTCCCTCCAAAATCAGAAGTTACAAAAATTCCAAATCCGAAAAACAAAACTATTGATGTATATAGCATACTTACTCCGGTTTCTTTTATTGATTTTGAGACAGAAATTCCCATGTTCCAATCATTTGATTTCAGTTCCTGTCTGTATTTAGTCAGAAAATGTATTGCACTATCAACTGAAATTCCAAATGCAATACTAAAGATTAATATTGTTGACGGTTTGATTGAAATGTTAAAAATCCCCATCAAAGCTGCAGTACAAATTTGTGGAATCAAATTTGGAATTATAGAGATAATAATCATTCGCGGGGACTTGAATAATGTTGCCATGCATATAGATATCAATATAATTGCAAAAATCATACTCCATATTAAATTTTTTATTAAAAATTCAGTTCCTTTGAAAAAGACAACACTGATACCAGTGCAGGTTACATCGTACAAATCTTCAGGAAATAATTCTAATGATTTTGCTTTTAAACTGTCTGTAAGAAGTCTCATCCTGACGGTTCCAACATCTTCAACTTTAAAACTTAATCGTGTTATTTGTTTCTTTTTATCAACATAAGTATTTAATAATTTTTTACCTTCCGTCTGTAATGTGTCCTTCTCCTTTACATTTGCATACGATAATATAAAATTTTGTTCTTGTTTGCTTGGCAATTTGTATTGTCCAGGATTACCATTATAATATGCTTGTCTTGCAAACTTCAGGGCATCAACCAATGATAATGATTTTGAAAAAACAGAAAATGATGCAATATAATCCTGCATTTCATCTATTTTCTTTAAAGTCTTGTGATTAAAAGCGCCTTTAGGCTTTTTGGTATCAATCATTATTTCAAAAGGCATTACTCCATTAAAATGTTTTTCAAAAAACTTTAAATCTACATATACTTTGTCATCATGAGGAATATCATCAACCATATAACCGGTGCTTTTCATTCTGGAAATTCCATACACTCCTATTATCAATATACAAATGACAACAACATATATTACTTTACGATTATTTAATGTAATTCTCACCAACATATCAGTTATTCTGGCAAATATTTTACTGTCAAGGTGCTTAACATGTTTTTCTTTAGGAGGCCTTAAAAAACTGAAAATAATCGGAATTAAAAAAAGTGAGAGGAAAAATAAACCTATAATATTCATTGAAGCTACAACGCCAAACTCCACTAATACATCGCTGCTCGTAAAGATGAAAGTAGCAAAACCGCAAGCTGTGGTCAGGTTAGAAAGAAAAACGGCATTTCCTATTTTGTAGATTATTCTTTGTAAAGCTTTGATTTTATTTCCATGAATTTTATATTCAGCATAATATTTATTTAACAGATATATGCTGTTTGGTATCCCTATGACGATTAACAATGGAGGCACCATCGCCGTTAAGATGGTCAACTTATAATTTAGTAGAGAGATTACCCCAAAAGTCCAGATAACCCCCACTGACACAACAACAATACTAAAGAATACGGCATTAAATGACCGGAAAAAAAGAAAGAGAATAATAATACACACGGCAAAAGCTAAAATCATAAATAAATTTAACTCCGATCTTATCTTTTTAGTAATTTCCGTCCGGATGTAAGGTAATCCTGAATAATGCATATCAAGATTATTATCTTCTCCATATATATCTGCAAGAATATTAATATCGTTTATTAACTTCATGCGAGAAACAGAATCCAGTTTATTTTTAGACAAGCTGACCAACATCAGATAAACATCTGATTCATCATTATAAAATGCATTTTGATAAAATGGCAGAGATTTTACAACCCTGACCAGGCTGTCAAGTTCTTTAGCTGTATATGATGAATCATTAAAAACTTTATCTACATTGAATTTTTTATTTGCAGTATCTTTTTCTAAATTAAGAACATCATAAATTGAAACCACATTAGTAATTCCATCAAGTTTATTAATATCATTACCTAGTTTTCTCCATTTTTTAAATTTTTCAAGACTAAAAAAAGCAGTGTCCTGAACCCCTATAGCCATAATATTGGCCTCTTCTCCAAAAATGCTCTTAAAGTAAATATGATCAATAAATGCAGTATCCTTTTCAGGTAAAACTTTTACATATTCATAGGACAATTGAATCTGAGTTGCTTTATATACCATAAAAGCAGTAATAATACCGATGATGATCAATATTAAAATTCTGTTTTTCAGTATAGCTCTCGCAACTTTTGTCCACATAAATAATTAATGTGTTTTGATTTATTTTTTAGCCGGCTAAAGTACGATAATTATTAGGTTTCACCAAAGTTTGAAAAGTAAATAAGAAGCAGGAAAAAATAGTTGTTTACCCTTTTAAAGCTTCTGCACCACTTACAATTTCTAAAATTTCTTTTGTTATAGAATCCTGTCTGGCCTTATTATATGATAAACGAAGATCTCCTAAAAGAGTAGTTGCGTTATCAGTCGCTTTATGCATAGCCGTCATCCTTGCACCTTGCTCTGCTGCATTTGAATCTAACAGTACTTTGAAAAACTGTGTTTTTAAAAGCCTAGGAATTAGCTCTTCAATTATCTGTTTTTTTGTTGGCTCAAAAATATAATCATAATTGGAATTGCTTTTATTTTCTGCCTCAATATTGATAGGCAAAAACCTGTCAGCGGATATTATCTGGACAGCAGCATTTTTAAATTTGTTATAAATAATATCCACAACATCGAACTCATGATTTGCAAATTTTTTCATTATATTTATAGCAAACTGCGAGATATTGTTAAATTCTAGATTATCAAGCAGATCATGTCTTTTGTCGGTAATTTTATATTTTTTCTTTAGTACATCCTCTGCTTTTTTCCCAATCACATAAATCTGAACATTTCCGGCAGCAAGTTGTTGAGGATATTTTTCATTTGCTAAAGCAATGGTTTTTTTAATTACATTGGAATTAAACCCTCCACACAAACCACGATTCGAAGAAATTGCAACCAATAATACTTTTTTTATTTCTCGTTGGGTTGAAAAAATATTGTCCTGACAAATTTCAAAATCACCGGCAATATTAAATAAAATTTCCTGTAACTTATTAGCGTATGGTCGTATCCTAATAACCGCATCCTGTGCCCTTCTTAATCGTGCAGCAGCTACCATCTTCATAGCACTTGTAATCTGTCGTGTTGAAATAACAGATTTAATCCTGGTTCTAAGTTCCTTAAGGCTTGCCATAGGAATTTTCTATTTATTAATTACAAAATTTGAAGATATATTTTTTGCAACTTCTGTCAAGATTTTTTCTTCATTTTCAGATAATATACCTTCTCTAAGCTTTCCAAGCACATCACTATGTTTATGTTCAAGGTATTCAACATATTGAATTTCAAATTCTTTAACTCTATCGACAGGAACAGTTGAGAGCAATCCTTTTGTTCCGGAATATATTATTGCAAATTGTTTTTCTACTGAAACAGGTGCATATTGATGTTGTTTAAGAATTTCCACATTTCTTCGTCCTTTATTAAGAACAGCCATTGTAGCAGCATCAAGATCAGAACCGAATTTTGAAAAAGCTTCCAGTTCCCGATAATTTGCCTGATCCAGACGTAAAGTTCCTGCAACTTTTTTCATTGCTTTGATCTGAGCATTTCCACCAACCCTTGATACAGAAATCCCTACGTTGATAGCCGGCCTGACTCCTGCATTAAATAAATTTGACTCTAAAAAGATCTGACCATCAGTAATTGAAATTACATTTGTAGGAATATAAGCAGAAACATCTCCTGCTTGAGTCTCAATAATAGGCAAAGCTGTTAAAGAACCTCCTCCTTTTACAATATCTTTAATTGATTCAGGAATATTATTCATTTGTTTTGCAACAACATCCGATTCAATAATTTTTGCAGCTCGCTCAAGTAATCTTGAGTGAAGATAAAAAACATCACCAGGATACGCTTCTCGTCCAGGAGGTCTTCTGAGTAATAAAGAAACTTCACGGTATGAAACAGCTTGTTTTGATAAATCGTCATAAATTATTAAAGCATCTCTTCCTGTATCTCTGAAAAATTCTCCGATCGCAGCACCTGCAAACGGAGCATAAAATTGTAAGGCAGCCGGATCAGAGGCTGTAGCACAAACAATTACAGTATAATCCATAGCTCCATGCTCATCAAGAGTTTTGGCAATGTTAGCGACAGTTGAGCCTTTTTGTCCGATAGCTACATAAATACAATATACCGGTTTACCTTTATCATAAAACTCTTTCTGATTGATGATTGTATCAATTGCTATAGCAGTTTTCCCTGTCTGACGATCACCAATTATCAGCTCTCTCTGTCCCCTTCCGATGGGGATCATTGCATCAATAGCTTTTATTCCGGTTTGCAAAGGTGTTTTTACAGGCTGCCTGTAGATAACTCCCGGAGCAATTCTTTCCAGTGGCATTTCATAGGTTTTCCCTTTAAAGGGACCTCTTCCGTCAAGTGGTTCTCCAATAGTATTGATTACACGTCCCAACATGTCTTCACTAACCTGTATGGATGCAATCCTTTTTAATCGCTTTACTCCATCTCCTTCCTTAATCCCTTCGGATGAACCCAATAATACTGAGCCAACATTATCTTCTTCAAGATTAAGCACAATTCCTTTTACTCCGTTGTCAAATTCAATCATTTCGTTAGATTGAACTTTTGACAAACCATAAATTCTTGCAATACCATCTCCAACCTGAAGAACTATACCAACTTCTTCAAGTTCACTCTCTGTTTTAAAACCTTCCAGTTGCTTTCTTAGAATTTCCGATACTTCTGCCGGTTTAATATCTGCCATATTCTTATATTATTAAATTTTATCCTAGTATTTTATATTCAAATGTAGTATTAATAAATTCTCTTTCAAGTTTCTTCAGATTATGAGCAATACTTAAATCCAATTGCTTATCATCAACTGTTATTACAAAACCTCCAATAATTTTTTCATCAACAACAGAATGCAGTTCTACATCTGAATCAAACATTTTCTTAACCATCTCAACGATTTTATTACTCAATTTTGTCTCAATTTCCTCTGCTGTCTTCAGAGTCAAATATTTTATTCCTTTTTCAATACGGTACAAATCCATAAAATTACGGGCGATGTGAGGGAGAAACTGCTCTCTTTTGTTTCGGATAACTAATTTTATAAAGTCAAGAGAAAGTTCATTCATGTCATTATTCAGCATCGCAATAATAATTTTCTGTTTTTTTGATGTTTGAACAATAGGAGTACTTAACAACCACCTAAATTCATTGCTCTTAAGATATAAATGGCTAAATAAAATCATATCATTTTTTATTGCATCGAGTAAATTTTTATCCTTTGCAATATTAAATAGTGTTTTAGAATATCTTACTGATATTTTTGAATGATTCATTTTTAATTAAGTTTTACATCTTTTAATAAATCATTAACCAGCTTTTCCTGTTTTTCTTTATCGCTTAATTCGGCTCTGATCAGTTTTTCAGCAATCTCGATAGATAGTTTTGCAACAACATTTTTCAAATGAGTTTCTGCTGCTGCTACTTCGTTTTGAATACTTACCTTACCGGATGAAACAATTTTATGATGCTCTTCTGCAGCTTTTTCTTTCGCCTCGATAATAATTTTTTCCTTTATTTCCTTTGTTTCTTTGAGCAATTTTTCTCTTTCCTGTTTTGCCTCAACGAGAATGGCCTCATTTTGAGTATACAAAACAGATATTTCATTTCGTGCAGTTTCAGCAGCGTTTATAGCCTGCTCAATATTTTCTTCACGATTTTTTACCGCCTTAAGAATAGGTTTCCATGCAAATTTTCTCAGAAGTAACAATAATATAATAAATATTAAGGTAGTCCAAAAAATTAAACCGACACCGGGAGTTACTAAATCCATAATATATTGTTTTAAATAATGTTCAATTATTAAAAATCATTTCCTGCAACCAATCGTTGCAGGAAATGAAATAATTACGCAATCAGTGCAACAACTACTGCAAATAGTGCAACACCTTCGACAAGTGCTGCTGCAATAATCATAGCTGTTTGAATTTTAGATGTCGCTTCGGGTTGCCTTGCAATAGCATCCATTGCATGACCTCCGATTTTTCCAATACCCAGACCTGCTCCGATTACTGCAAGACCTGCTCCAACTGCTGCAAATGAAATTGGTTCCATAAATTAATATATTAAATTAAACATAAAAAACATTTTAATGATGTTCCTGTACTGCCATTCCAATAAACAATGCAGTAAGTAAGGTAAATATATATGCCTGGAGAAAAGCCACCAGCAATTCCAGGCAATCCATAAACAATACAAATGCTATTGAAACGGGAGATATCCAAATAGTTTTAAAAATAAAAATCAGTGATACTAAACTCAATACAATAATATGTCCTGCAGTTATATTTGCAAAGAGACGAATCATCAAAGCAAATGGTTTTGAAATTACACCAATAAGTTCAACCGGTATCATTATCGGATACAACCATATCGGAACACCAGGTGCCGCAAAAATATGTCTCCAATATGCTCTGTTTCCGCTAAAATTTGTGATTAATAAAGTTAATACTGCCAGAGTAAGGGTTACTGCAATATTACCTGTTACATTAGCTCCTCCGGGAAGGATTGGAATCAATCCCATGATATTATTAATCAAAATGAAAAAGAATACAGTCAACAAATAAGGAAGATATTTTTGATATTTATGTTCCCCGATATTAGGAATAGCAATGTCGTTACGAACAAAAATGATAAGAGGCTCCATAAAAGACTGTAACCCTTTCGGTCTTCCTGGATTTTTTTTATATTTTCTTGCAACACTGGTAAAAATAAGCAAAACTAATATTGCAGCGACCATCATTCCAACAACATTTTTTGTTATCGAAAAATCAAGGGGTTTTATATTAGTTACGTTATTTTCTTCATCATACGTAATTTCTCCTTTTTCATCAGCAAGATATATTTTTCCGAGATGCATAAGATAAGTCCTGTCTCCCTTTACTACCGGATGTTTTCCATGATGAAACTCTGAAGATAGGAAAATATCAAGATTACCATTTGCAATTAATATCACCGGTAACGGAATACTTGTATATTTCTCTTCCCCTGTCGTCTCATCCTTTACTGACCACAAATTCCAATAATGAGAATCAGCAATATGGTGCATAATTACCTCAGTCGGATTAAATTCTTCGCTTTCGGAAGCTTGATTTTCATCAGATACAGGTAGTGAATGCTGTGCAGATGTAATAAAAGAAATTATACAGAAAAAAACTAAAAGACTATTTCTTATCATTTTATAAACTTTTTCAATACTCCGTTTCTCTTTTTATCGAAACATTAAATATATATATTTTCGAATTACCCGTTAAAAATATTTGTGTTTTTTTTTATTTTTTCACCTTAATGTTTTATTAATGTATGGATTATTTTTAATTGATATATTTATGAGTTCACTCCGAAAAGGCTTTTTTTCGCCACCAAAGCACAAATACACAAAATCCCTCTAAAGATATTGTACTGATAGTTTTTGTTTTGTGAAATTTAAAGTTTTGGTGTTTTGGTGGCATTTTTTTTTTACTTTTTTTG
>JBDRPR010000489.1:0-3467 GCA_043826845.1 Bacteroidota bacterium | reverse complement strand
CTCTTGCAACTCCTATTTCATGGACAAGCGGTTTGTGTGTTAAAAACGATGGTTATGTAGGAATTGGAACATTAAGCCCGTTACATATGCTTGATGTACGTGGCACTGCTCATTTCTGCAGAGCCATTGTAAAGTATGACGGCTGGTGCGATTATGTTTTTAACGATAATTATAAACTTATTGCACTTGACAGCCTTGAAACTTATGTAAAAGCTAATAAACATTTGCCTGATATCCCTACCGAAACCGAAGTAATGGAAAATGGTATTGATCTGGGAGAAATGGATGCTTTGCTACTTAAAAAAATAGAAGAATTAACACTTTACACCATTGAGCAACAGAAGCAGATTGATGAATTAAAGAAGATTATTGAAACAAAAAATAAGTAAAAAGCTATGAGAATTTATAAAACTATTTCAATTACAATTTTTTTTCTCTTTATATCTTGTAAATGGTTTAAATCTTTAAAAATGAAACCTTTTATTATATTACTAATTTTCATGTTAATTAATTATAAATACTATTCTCAAAATATAATTCAACTGACATTTGATAATACAAAATATACTCGATCACAATGGTCCCCTAACGGGGAAATAATTGCATTTACAGATGAAAATTGTAATAAACTATTTATTATAAATAAAGATGGTTCAAATAAAGAAGTATTATTAGAAGATGAAGGCGTTGGTTATAAATTCGTTTGGTCCGAAGATAATAAGGAAATTGCATATAGAGGAACAAAATCAAATATGCAATATATTGGAATTGTTGAAATAATAAGCAAGAAAAATCAAATAATTTCAAAAGAAGGTAAACGAATACAACCTCCCTTTTGGACATACTATAATAATGGAAAAATTGTTGGATATATTGTAAATGATGCATTGTTAACTTCAGATACTCTATCATATTCAAAAAATTTCCAATTTAAAAATTATCGGAATTTAAATAAAACTTTGTATTTTAAAAGTGATGGTTTATATTTAATTAATGAAGAAGGAATTTTGGTAAAGTTTACAGATAATATTGCGTTTGATCCAGTCTTTTCACCTGATAAAACAAAAGTTGTGTATTTTGATTACGAATCACAAAATTTAGTTGTTATTAATGTAGATGGTTCAAATAGAATAAATATTGGAAATGGCAATCACCCATCATGGTCACCGGATGGTAATAATATTGTTTATCAGATTACGATTGATGGTGATCACAAAATAATTGGTTCTGATTTGTTCATATATGATGTGCTGAATAAGACTTCAATTAAAATTACAGACACACCTGATGAAATAGAAGACTATCCTTCTTGGTCTCCAAATGGTGAAAGTATTATATATAACTCATTAATTTCCGGACAACTTTATAAAATTATTTTATGAAAAATTTTATCCTAATTTCATCAATATTATTTTTACTTTTTAATAATAACATATTAAATGCACAACTTACTGGATATAATATAGTAATCGACCCTGGGCATGGAGGTACTGCGCCAGGTGCATTAGGTATTAATGGTGTTGCATATCCCGATGAAAAAGATTTAAATTTAAATATTTCATTACAACTTAATACGATGTTGATTGAACAAGGTGCTACAGTTATTATGACTAGGACAACTGATACTGACGTGAGTTTTACTGCAAGAAGAGATTTAATTAATAATAATAATCCCGATGTTGCATTAAGTGTTCATTTAAACTCATATGGGACTCCGTCTGCGAATGGTACTGAGGTTTTGTATTATCAGAATACCGTATTAGCTCAAGATTTGCAAGATAATCTAGTTGCCCAATTAGGTTTTACTGATAGGGGAATAATATTTGAGAATAATGTTACTGTTTTACAAACCAATTCTTGGATTCCTATGGCACTGACTGAAGCTTTATTTATAAGCAATCAAACAGAATGGAATTTTATAAACACTAATACTGGTATTCAATCAGTTGTTTGCGGACATGTTAATGGCATTAAAGAATTTTTAAATGGACCATTATTACAGATTGTTGCTAATTTTTCTGTAAGTAATACAAATATTAATACTAATGATTGTGTGAGTTTTACAGACCTTTCCTCTGAAAATCCAATAAGTTGGTATTGGACATTTGATGGTGCAATTCCAAATTCTTCTACAGACAGAAACCCTACAAACATTTGTTATAACAACCCAGGAATTTATGAGGTTAGATTAACTGCTACAAATTGCAATGGTTATGATGATGAAATAAAAACAGAATTTATACATGTAACTGACCAGCCACCTACATTAAATGCAGATTTTTTTGGTATCCCAACAACAGTTATTCAGGGTGGTACAGTAAGTTTTACTGACCAATCAACAGGCACACCAACCTCATGGAATTGGTCTTTCCCCGGAGGAACACCTTCAACATCTACATCACAAAACCCATCTGTTGTTTATAATACAGTTGGAACCTATGATGTGTCTCTTACAGTTTCTGATGGCACAAATTCAGATACGGAAACAAAATCCGGTTATATTACAGTAACACAAAGTGGAGGGACAGGAGATATTCAAATTTCTGGAACCGTTTTTATTTCCGGAACTTTTATCCCTATACCAAATCCAGAAGTTATTTTTAATCCCGGAGGTCCAGCCACAACCAATAGTAACGGTGATTATTATTGCAATGTCAGTTCTCCTTGGAGTGGAACTATTACTGCTTATCACCCGGATTATCAGCAGGGTAGTTTATCTTTAAATAATGTAATAACAAATATGACTGATCAGGATATTCCACTATCTGTGAATCCTGATTTTTATTTTACATGGGATCCTGTAAGTCCAAATAATGGTGAAGATGTAGCATTTACTGCTTATGGAGTACCAGCAGGTTATAATTATGGATGGTGTTTTAATGATCCAAATTCCAGCGAATTTTATAATATTTCTGATTTGGAGAATCCTGTTCACAGTTTTTTCATAGAAGGAAATTATAACGTTTGTTTGACAATTACTCATTTTTACTATCAAAATTCAATTTCTTATTGCCATATTGTTCCCGTAAATTTGAATCAATCAGTACCTATTTTTCCCTCCTTTTCGTCAGAATGTCAACTCGTTGATATAGGGACAACGGTTGAGTTTTATGACCATTCAAATTATCAATATGAAGATTACACAAAAGTGACATGGATATTTGAATGGGGTACTAATGAAGAAACTCCTCCAATGTATTGGGAGAAATTCATGGATACAGACATATCTGAATATGAAAATTTATTAACACAAACACATACTTTTAACAATATTGGCCAAAAATTAGTTGTTTTGAAGCTTAAGTTAGGTCCAACTGCTTCTTCAGTTGTAAGAGAAGAATTGGCAGGAATAAATGTTATTGATTGTGATCTGACAAGCCCCTTTTATTTGTTGGGACCATTAAGTGGTTTTATGGATGCTGTGCGTGATGAATGGGCTTATGATAATTTGAATGGCCCTATTTACA
>JBDRPR010000488.1:0-4271 GCA_043826845.1 Bacteroidota bacterium | reverse complement strand
AATGTTTATGTAATTGAGAATAGACAAGAATGATAAGATATTTCATACGATTCAACATTTTCGCAACCGGTAATATCAGCTATTGTAACTGTATATATTCCGGGAAGTAAACCTGTAATATCTTCACTTATAGCTCCGTTTGACCAAATAAACGAGTAATTAGAACTACCTGCAAGTGTCAGGTTAACAGCACCATCGTTGCATGTCTGGCATGAAGCATTAGTAATTCCTGAACTGACTGAATAACTTCCATAATTTATTATAGAATATGATCCGTAAATATTGTATGTGGAAATATTATCTGTAATAGTCACATTGTATGAGCCTGATGCCAAATCGTATAAATTCTGTGTGGTATCACTGTTGCTCCACAAGTAAGAATAGTCACCTGATCCTCCGATAACAGTAACTTCAATAAAACCTATATTCATGTTGCAGGAATCATTTCCAAAAACAGAAGACAGAGAAAGCAGATTATCAAGATAACCTATTATGTATGTTTCTACACTTTCACAACCCCAGTCATCGTTTATTGTCACGGTATAACTTCCTGGTAGCAGTCCTGAAATATCTTCGGTCGTGGCAGCATTGTTCCATGCAAAATAATAATTAGGACTACCACCGTTAATAGTAAGATTAATAGCACCATTATTACATGTCTGACATCCGCTGTTTGTTATCGCATCAGTTACCGCAAAATATCCAATATTGCCTATAGTGTAATTTTCTGTATATATACAACTTGTAGCATTATCTGTGACAGTAACACTATATTGCCCTGTATTAAGGTTGTATAATGTGTCAACGGTAGCACTTGTATTCCATAATATGCTATAATTCCCAGAACCACCAACCATAGAAAGTGCTATATAACCCTGACTCTGATTACAAAAATCATTAACGACAGTTGAAATCACTGAAAATGTTCCGGTATTATTAGTTACTTCCTGATTTACAACAACTGCACAATTATCATCAGTAATTGTACAGGAATACTGACCTGCAGACAAACCTGTAAGGTCTTGAGTATAGTCGCCTGTATTCCATGTATAAGTAACTGTACCTGTAGTACCTGAAACTGTTATATCAATACTTCCACTGCTGTTGCCACAAGATTCCTCTGTTGTGTTTGCAGTAGCTGTAAAAGTTGCATTATTTAGAACATCAACAGTAATAATATCGTGACAACCCAAATTATCAGAAATATCACAAGTATATGAACCTGCATTAACATTAAGTAAATTAGCGTTATATGTGTTATTGCTCCAATTATATGTGTAAACTCCAGTTCCGGGAACAATACTTAAATAAACTGCTCCATCACCATTTCCACAATCTTCATTTATAATGTTGTCAATATTAACCGAGAATGTAACTGTATTTTCAACTGTAACTATTGAATCAACACGACATCCCAAATCAACAATTGAAATAATATAAGTACCCTCATATAAGTTTGTAAACTGAGTAATAGGTGATCCATTGGCAACTCCATTAATCTCATAAGTGTATGAACCTGGGACAGCAGGCTGAAAGTCAATTATCCCATTTCCCTGTCCGCAGGCATCGTCAGTTATTGCAATGCTGTTGAATCCCAAATTATTATTAATATCATTATCGATTACATATTGTGAGTATATCATACAACCTGTGTTATCAGTAATTGTAGCATTATATGATCCTGCAACAACATCAATAAGGTCTTCGCTTGTTGCACCACTGCTCCAAATAAATGAATAAGGCGTAGAACCACCGTTGATTGTCTGATTTATACTTCCTGTGCTGCTATTACAATAATCATTTCCGGTTGTTGAACTTTGTAATTCTAAACCGTTTGTTACATTAATAATTTGTTCGGCTATTGTAAGCATACAACCTATATTATCCGTGATAGAGCAGGTATATATTCCTTCTGAAAGATTGCTGATATCTTCAGTTGAAGCACCATTGCTCCAGATATATGTATAAGGTAAATAGCCACCGGTAAGTGTCAGATCAATATTTCCCAATCCGTTGCCACAGTTCTCATCAGTAACTGCTGAATTATTAATAACAAATCCATTTGTTTCGTTCAGAACAGCAGCAGTATCTATTACGTTACATCCATACGCATCTACAATTGTAACAAAATAAGTACCATTGGTTAGGTCTTCAAGGTCTTCGTCGTTTGACCCTGTATTCCATGTGATTACAACAGGTTCTGTCCCGCCAGAGTATGTGAGGTCAATCTCACCTGCACCATCACCACAATATTCATCAATAATAGAAATATCATCAATGCTTAATGTTCCAATATTACTGCTGATGGTGACAGATGTTTGTGTGAAACACCCTATGTTATCAGTAACAGAGCATGAATATGTACCTTGGCTGAGAAAATAAATGTCTTGAGTAGTTTGTCCACTACTCCATATATAAGTATAAGGAGAAATACCACCGGTAATTGTGATATCAATTGCTCCGTCATTATTGCCACAATATTCATTTATTGTACTGACATTGCTCACAAGAAGATTTCCTCCGATATTATTAACAAATGCATTATGAGTGATTGTACAACCATTGTCATCGGTAATTACAACGACATAATTTCCTGATGAAATATTTATTAAATCTTCTGTATTACTGCCATTATTCCAACTAAATATGAAAGGTGAAGTGCCTCCAAATATTGTTATATCAATTTGCCCGTTAGAATCATGACAGGTTTCATCTGTCACAACTGTGCTGTTTACAGCCAGATTTCCGGGATTATTATAGACGTTTTCGCTAAAAATCAATTTGCAACCATTGTTATCGGTTGCTGTACATGAATAAAGTCCAGAATTCAGATTAATAATATCTGATGTAATTGCACCGGTATTCCAAATATATGAAATAGGAACCAATCCTCCTGACACAGTAATATCAATAGCTCCTGTTGCATCTCCGCATACTTCATCTGTGACACTTATATTGTCTAAAGAGAATGTTCCGGGACTATTACTAATAGTGTAATTATTAGAGGTTATTGAACATCCTGTATTATCAATAATTGTGACAGAATAAATACCGCCGCTAAGTCCTGAAATATCTTCTGAAGTTGCACTATTTGACCAGTTGTAAGTTATAGGTATAGTACCACCAGAAACAGTTATATTAATCGCTCCTGCACTGTTGCTACATACTTCATTTGTCAATAAATAATTATTAAGGATCAAAGTTCCTGAATTGTTATCAACGATTGCATTTGTGGTAATAGCGCAAGAATTAGCATCTGTAACAGTAATTGTATAAGAACCTGCCGACAGATTGGATATATCTTCAGTAGTTGAACTGTTACTCCATAAATAAGTATAAGAACCTGAACCACCAGTTACTGTAATATTGACAGAGCCTGACGCATCGCCACAATTTTCGTCAACAACTATTACATTATTAATAAATAAGCCTGGTGCTGAATTATTAATAACGTAAGGTCCACCAATTAGAACACAACCGCTATTATCTGTTATTGTACAGGTGAAAGTTCCTGCCTGTATATATGTAAGGTCTTCAGTTGATTGACCACTACTCCAATTGAATGAAATTGGTGTTTGAGTACCAGACACAGTTAAATTAATTGACCCCTGACTATCGCTGCATACTTCGTTTGTTATTATCACATTAGTTATAGAAAGAGTTGCTGTGTTATTATCTACAATTGATGAAGAAAATAGTTGACACCCATTAACATCAGTTATTGTACAGCTATATGAACCCGCCACTATACCTGAGATATCTTCTGTGGTATGTCCAGAGCTCCATAAATAGTTAAGTGGTGGGTTTCCCCCTGAAATAATATTATCTATCTGACCATTGGAATTACCGCATGTTTCATTTGATATTACTGTATTCAACAAACTTAATGTCCCCTGATTATTAATGATTGTTTTGTTCACTGTAAGCTGGCATCCATTTTGGTCTGTTATAGTGCATGAATAATTTCCTGCACTGATATTCAGTAGATCTTCTGATGTTGCCCCTGTATTCCATAAGAAAGTATATGGAGTTGTTCCACCTGAAACCGTAAGATTAATTGATCCCTGATTATTACCACATATCTCATCGGTTTTTGTAACATTATCCATTTGTAAAGTGCCTGGATTATTAATAACATAAAGATTTCCTGTATTAATGCTACATTCGTTGTTGTCGGTAATTTCACATGAATATGTACCTGCCGGTAGATTGAAAATATCCTGAGTCGTTTCAGCATTCGACCATAAAAATGTAAATGGTGCAGTTCCTCC
>JBDRPR010000487.1:0-5753 GCA_043826845.1 Bacteroidota bacterium | reverse complement strand
TGTTCCGATTTTTGTCCAGCCGGTTCCTGTCCAATAGAAAAAAGATGACAAATTTGTATCATATACAAGAAGACTACTTGCAGGAGAAACAATTGCTATTCGCTGAGCAGTAGTCATTCTTGGAATTAAAAGTCCTTTCGTCAAAGATTTTACATCCAGCATTGCTGAACTATTGGCAGTATAGGCATCATCGTCAGTAATGGCAATATTCTGTCCAATCATTATTGATGGCAAAATAAAAATAAAAAATATTATTATTAATTTTTTCATATTGTCATTTTGTATTATTGTTCTTATAATCAATTCCTTTTTCAATCGATTGTTTATATAAATCAGGATATAAATAATATCCTTTATCTTCAGAATCTTTTTCAACTTCAACAGGAATTCTGTTTTTTACAGCAAAAGGATCTTTCCTGATTCCTGTTACCTGCCAGGATACTTTCATCCCCGGATTTCCTCCTGCAATTTTAAACTGATTGAAAGCAACCTCTTCTTCAATATAAAGATTTGGAGCAGGAGAGCCAATCGGAGTCAAAGTATATCTGAATTCATTGTTTAGAGCTTCGAAATAATCAGGAAGATTAACGGTTGCCTTTCCCTGAGAATCAAGAATAATTATTCCGTTATAAATATTCATCATATCCGGGCTTTCTACGAAACTATGGTACAGGTATTTATTTTCAGGGTCCAGAGGATGGTCAATTTTAAAAGAACCACCACCTTTTGAAAGTGTTCCGGTAACGTTTACATTCCCGGAAAAATATCCTGCCCATGCAGTTGTTCCTCCGGATGCATATCCATAAACTCCGTATCTGGTTCCTGTTCCTGTCCCACTTGCAGTTCCGTAAACACCATAATTCGTTACAGTGCCGGCTCCTGTTGCTGAAGCATATGCGCCGTAATTTGAACCTGTTGTCGAAGTATTTTCAGCTTTTACTCCCATATATCCACCTTTTCCCAGAATCCCTACACCATAATTATTTGTCACATTATGCATGCCGTAAATAGCAGGATCATCATTTGATGCAACATTGTCAATTACATGAAGATAATAGGATGGAGTAGTATTAATTCCCACTTTTGCATTAAATCTCAGAATATTGTTATCAAACTCTCCATATATCAAAGCGCCTGTTGAACCGGCATTTGAATTCTCAATATAAAGTTTCTCGGATCCTGTTTCATTATAACCTGACTCATAACCAACAAAAACATTATTATTTCCTACAGTATTACTATACCCACTTCGACGACCTATGAATGTATTTTGAGATCCTGCATTAGTGTACCATCCCGAATGTGCTCCAATAAAAGTGTTCCCTGCGCCTGTTGTATTACGCAAACCACTGTTTGTTCCATAAAACGCGTTGTATGACCCTGTAGTGTTGTTCCATCCTGATATATTTCCATAAAAAGAATTGTGTCCTCCTGTAATATTATTTGAACCTGTTTTGCAGCCAACAAAAGTGTTATAGCTACCATTTGAGGATACATGTGAACCTTTATTTGATGTACCTGACTGAAAACCAATAAATGTATTGTAAACACCTGCAGTATCAGCAATCCCACTTTGATATCCAATATAAATATTATTAAGACCTGTATTGATGTTTTTTCCAGCTTGATATCCAATAAGAATATTGTTGCTACCTTCCTTTTCTCCTGGTGCAACCTCAACACCACCAGTTGTCGAAAGACCTGTCTGATATCCAAAAAAAGTATTGTAGAGGCCTGAAGTAATTGACGTTCCACTCTCGTGACCAATAAAATAATTTTCGGTTGTTAACCTCATTATGCGTTGATTGTTTACGCCTTCAATGTTCTCAACACCAAAACCTTGTAAAGAATCAGCTACATAAACTCTTGTACTGTCATCCTGAACAAAAAGATAACTGTCAGTTATTGCTCCCTTCGATGGACTAAATCCTCCGACTGCAAATCCTCCACGGTTTCCGCTTGCTTTTGATCCGACGAAATCATCATCAATATAAACTCTCACGCTATCAGGTGTTACACGTAAATACTCATTGGTAAACCCTGCTTTCGAAGGACTAAATCCCCCAACAGCAAATCCTCCGCGGTTTCCTGTTGCTTTACTACCTCCTGCATCGTTTACCCATACACGAACTCCTTCAGGATATACAGCAAAAATCGTATCCCCATCGCTGTTCTGAACTGCAAAAATGGCTGCATTTATTCCTTGATTGGGATCTCCTTTTACCATAACACGACCGTCAGATTGTAAAACAAGACGTGCATTTTCTGCAGTAACATTTGTGGCTGAATTAGTGGTGTTATTTGCTAAAATCAGATTCCCGCGTCCATTGGTTAAATTATCCTGATAAAATATACCACCCTTAAATGTGTTTGCAGTTGTTCCATTCATAAACCTAATGCCGGACATAACTCCATAGTTAGTATTTGTATTTTGTATATCTATGAAATTACCATCAGTGCCATCGATGACAACTACATTTTCAAGCAAATGAAGTTTATGTATAGGTGAACTTGTACCTAATCCCAGTTTATTTGTACCGGTTGTCATATATATATTTGGGCTTGTATAACTCCAGAACATACCGCCTGAACTACCTGATGAAAGGTTGATCCATGCAGAACCATTATAAAAGTAAAACCCATTTATGGTTGTGTCGAAAACCAGCAATCCTGTAGCAGGGGTCACAATTGCGGTTCTTTGAGCAGTAGTCAACCGTGGAACTAATAATCCTTTTGTCAAAGATTTTACATCAAGCATGGCTGAGCTGTTTGCTGTATATGCATCATCATCAGTGATTGCAATGTTCTGAGAAATCATGTAACCAAATAACAGCATGGATATGGTCAAAATAAGAAATGATTTTTTCATTGATTTAAATGTTAGATTATTTATTGAAACTTTCCATTTTTTTATTTAACAGTTCAATCTTTGCTTCCAAATCTTCTATTCTTTTATTCTGGTTTTCAATTATTTTTTGTTGTTCCTGAATCGCTTTAATCGAAATTATTCCAAAATCATTATAATTTAAGCTTAAGAAATCATCTTCTGATTGTCTAACTAATTCAGGAAATAAAACTTGAACATCTTGAGCTATAAATCCAATTGATTTTTCAGAATTTTCATCTGCATTTATCATGTGATAATTAACAACTTCAAGTTTTAAAACTTTTGTTAACAATGATTCATTTACTACTTCAATATCTTTTTTAAGTCTTTTATCCGAATAAAGAATATAACTTCCATCCAAATCATTCCAATAACCCATATCTACTCCATTAAATGAAAGATTTAAATCATTCCCACCTATTTCCCAAGCCCAAATATCTGTATCACCATCATTTTCAATAGCCAAGCCTTCTTCATTTGTACCATATTGTTTAATATGAAGATTTGCAGATGGAGACTCATCATATATGCCAATTCGTTTTGTATTAAACTCCCCGTATATAAGAGGGATTCCACTCCCATTATTTATTGCCAGCTGATTAGAGCCACCGCTAGATGTATTGTAACCAATAAATACATTGTCTGTGCCATCGTTACCATTTCCTGCAAACATACCAAGGTACACATTACGACTTCCATTAACAGTTGTCCAGCCACTGAAAGGGCCAATGAAAGTGTTCCCCTCACCAGTATTTGTACCGCCGGCATACCATCCTACATAAGTATTAAAACCAGTAGTGGTAGTAGCAGCTCCCGCTGAATTTCCAATAAATAAGTTTGATACACCTGAGGTATTTCGAACTCCTGCATTTGGTCCGATAAAAATATTGAGAGGAGCTGTATTATGAGAACCGGCACTATCGCCTATGCATATTGTCTGACTTTGAGACGTATTGGAATATCCGGCATGATTTCCAATAGAAATATTTTTTTCGCCGGTTGTATTATTATATCCTGCACGATAACCCATAAATACATTTTTTGTCCCAGAGGTATTTGTATATCCGGCTTCAGTACCAATAAACAGGTTATTTGCAGCATTATTATTATATCCGCTTGAGGTTCCGATTGAAATTGTATTTGAACTTCCGTCTGCAGAATGTCCAGCATCGGTACCAACAAAAACATTATCGGAAATGTTATCTGCATAATATCCACTGCTTGTTCCTATAACAACGCTATTAGATACTCCCTGTGCTTCACGTAAACTACTTGAACCAAGAATTACACAATTTGATGCATCGTCGGCATTATATCCGCTGTAATAACCCATTATTATATTATAATTTCCAAGATTGGCATAAAATCCCGAATAATGACCGAATAAACTGTTGTATTCTCCATCTATATTTGAATATCCTGACTGGCATCCAACCATCGTATTTCGTGTTTTGGTCGTATTATTGTATCCTGCCTGATAACCTATAAATACATTTCTGACGCCTGTTGAATTGTTATATCCTGCCTGATAACCTATGAAATTATTTTCAGATCCTCCTGCATTCTTATTCCCCGACTGAGTCCCCATAAAAACATTGTAATCTCCTGTTGTAAGACTCAATCCTGTTTCATAGCCAATCAAAACGTTCTTATTGGCTGAGGTTGCTAAAGGGGCTGTCTTGTAACCATAAAAGGAATTGTATTTTCCTGTTAAACTTATACCACTCAGATGTCCAATTAAGTAATTTTCAGTCGTTAGTCGCATAATCCTTGTTTCTGCACCTCCTTCAATATTTTCTACGCCAAAGCCTGAAGTAGAATCATTAACGAAGACTCTTGTACTGTCGTCCTGAACAAAAAGATAATGACTAGTGGGAGAGCCTTTTGCGGGATCGAATCCCCCGACAGCAAAACCACCCCTGTTTCCTGTGGCTTTTGACCCAACGAAGTCATCGTCAATATAAACTCTTACACTATCAGGAGTGACGCGCAAATATTCATTTGTAAATCCTGCTTTTGAAGGACTAAATCCTCCCACAGCAAATCCTCCGCGATTACCTGATGCTTTACTGCCTCCATCGTCATTAACCCAAATTCTTACTCCTTCAGGATATACTGCAAAAACTGTATCTCCATTGTTATTTTGAACTGCAAAAATTGCTGCATTCACACCTTGTGCAGGGTCTCCTTTTACCATAACCCTGCCATCATTTTGAACAACAAGGCGACCATCATCAGATGTAACATTGGTATATGCAGCTGATGAATTGTTTGCCAGAATTATATCACCACGATTATATGTTCCTACGTTACGATAAAAAATACCTCCCTTAAAAACATCAGGAGTTCCATACGCTCCTGTTCCAAGTCTTATACCACTCATGGTCCCGATTGTATTAGTGTAATTCTGAATGTCAGCAAAAACTCCATCTGTTCCATCCGCTGTTGTTACAGATTGATAAATATGAAGTTTATGTTGTGGACTGCTCGTCCCCAAGCCAAGTGAATTCGTTGAAGTAGTCATGTAAATATTTGGACTTGTATAGCTCCAGAACAATCCACCTGAACTTCCTGATGTAAGATTAATCCAGGCACTTCCATTATAATAATAAAAACCATTAATTGTAGTATCAAAAACCAGTAACCCTGTTGCCGGCGTAGCAATTGCTGTTCGCTGTGCAGTTGTTAATCTTGGAACTAACAGCCCTTTTGTTAAGGATTTTACATCTAACATAGCAGATGTATTTGCTGTATAAGCGTCATCATCAGTGATTGCAATGTTCTGAGAGAATAAAACATGATTACTGTATAAAAGTAGTAAGACTATAATGATATATGCTATTTTTTTCATATTGTTGTATATTAA
>JBDRPR010000486.1:0-4745 GCA_043826845.1 Bacteroidota bacterium | reverse complement strand
TGTTCCGATTTTTGTCCAGCCGGTTCCTGTCCAATAGAAAAAAGATGACAAATTTGTATCATATACAAGAAGACTACTTGCAGGAGAAACAATTGCTATTCGCTGAGCAGTAGTCATTCTTGGAATTAAAAGTCCTTTCGTTAAAGATTTTACATCCAGCATTGCTGAACTGTTGGCAGTATAGGCATCATCATCAGTTATTGCAATGTTTTGAGAAAAAACATAAGTAATTGATAAGAAAAACAAACTAATTATTAATAAACTATTTCTCATTACTTCTATATATTGATTTATTTTCTGACTTATTATATAATTCAGGATTCAAATATAATCCTTTTTCTGAAATATTTTTTTCCTGTTCGACAATTATTGGATTCTGAATTGCAAAAGGATCTTTTCTGATTCCTGTAATCTGCAACGAGACTTTCATTCCGGGATTACCACCTGCAATTACAAATTGTCCTTTTTGTATTTCCTGTTCAATGTAAACAGGTGCATATTCTCCAAGGGTCGTCAACTGATACCTGAAATCTTTATTTAAAGATTCAAAATAACCCGGTAATATAACAACTGCTTTCCCATAGTTATCACAAATAGCAATACCATCATAAACATTTTTCATATCAGGACTTTCAACAAAAGAATGAATCAGATATTTATTTTCAGGGTCCTGAGGGTGATCAATCCTGAAAGTTCCGGCACTTTTTGACAGAGTTCCATTTACATGTACATTTCCCTGAAAATATCCTGCATATGCAGTTCCTATACCACTATTTGATATTGTGGCATAAATACCATATCCAGTTGCTGTCCCCGATAATGAAGCTTCAGCATAAACACCGGTAGCAGATCCAGAACCACTGTATGAATAACCCTGTACACCTCTCCATCTCCCATCACCTCTTACACCCACGCCGTAATTGTCAGTTGCTGAGTGCGTTCCGTATACGGCAGGGTCATCATTAAATGTCAATGAATTTACCGAATGAATTCTGTATGATGGTGAAGCTGTTCCAACACCTAAATAGGCAGAACCATTATTCCAATATAAGTTTCCATTACTTGAAAGTGATGTTGCGCTATTCCAGAAAGCAACTTGCGTTGCAGTACCTGAACCGGTTACTGTTCCCTGAGCAGTAAGGGACACCCAGGTTGACCCGTTAAACCCAAGAAAATCTGCTCCTGTCCATTGCATTGTTCCTGCAATTGAATTTGTGTTAAATCCCAAACGAATTCCCCCATTTACATGCAATGCTTCAGTAGGGGAGGTTGTTCCTATTCCAAGGCGACTATTTGAAGCATCCCAGTATAGATTTGAGCTTGATGTCAAAGAACTTCCGCCAGACCAATATGCAAGCTGAGTTGCTGTTCCTGAGCCAGTCAAACTCGTAGGAGCACTAATCCAATTAGTTCCTGTTGCTGTACTTGATAGTATTTGCCCTGCAATCCCGGCATCACCTCCACTATCATATAAAATTCCGGTTGCTTTGAAATTCCCGTTTATATATAAATAGTTTGATGTGAAATCGCCATATATTAAAGGAGTGGATGTGTTTGTATTATCTATATATAACTTTCCTGAACCAGTCTCATTATATCCTGCCTGACTTCCGATAAAGACATTACTATTACCTGTTGAGTTATATCCTGCATTTAAACCTATAAATATATTATCTGAACTGTTAGCGTTGTAGCCTGCGCCACTCCCAACATAAACATTATAATTACCAGCTAAATTTGAATATCCTGTACCTTCTCCTAAAAACACGTTGCTGATTCCACTATTATTTGATCTGCCGGAATGAGTTCCTAAAAAAGTATTAAAGGCCCCTGAAATATTCTGCCAGCCTGATTGAAAACCAATAAAAGTATTTCTTGAGCCTGTAGTATTCCATGCACCAGCATTATATCCCATAAATAAACCATATTCACCACTTGTGTTATCTGAACCAGCTCCATATCCGATAAAAATATTGTAGTTACCAGTTGAATTAGTTCCGCAGTTATGACCGATAAAATAATTTTCAGGATTCAAATCAAGATAGTTGGTATTGCTTGATGTAATATCCCGGACCTCAAATCCTCCATTTCCATCAGTCCAAATCCGTGTACTATCATCCTGAACAAAAAGATAATGATCTGTTGGAGTGCCTTTAGATGGGTTATAGCCACCTACGGCAAATCCTCCCCTGTTACCGCTTGCCTTTGATCCAATAAAATCGTCATTAATATAAACTCTTACGCTATCAGGTGTTACTCGTAAATATTCATTAGTAAATCCTGCTTTCGAAGGGCTAAATCCCCCAACAGCAAATCCTCCGCGGTTGCCGGAGGCTTTGCTGCCTCCGTCATCATTTACCCAAACACGGACTCCTTCAGGGTAAACTGCAAATACAGTATCTCCATCAGTGTTTTGTACAGCAAATATTGCTTCATTAAGATTAACAGAACTGCCTTTTACAATCATTTTTCTTCCCGGAGAAGAAGTTCCAACTCCTACATTTCCGGCATTAAAGTAAATATTATTTCCATCTGGAAGCCAATAATCACTATTTGATGTTCCGATTTTTGTCCACGAAGTCCCTGTCCAATAAAAAAATGCTGAAAAATTAGTATCAAATACCAGAAGGCTATTAGTCGGAGAAACAATTGCAGTTCGCTGGGCAGTTGTCAGTCTTGGTATTAAAAGCCCTTTTGTCAAGGATTTTACATCAAGCATTGCTGAACTGTTGGCTGTATATGCATCATCATCAGTTATTGCTATGTTTTGTGCAACAAAATAATTTATCTGCATTGCAGCAAATAATAATATTAGATATTTTTTTAGGTGGGTCATAATATTTTATATTATATCCATTTTAATTATTGGTTCTGGAAATTTCTATCCAATCTGTACCATTCCAAATAAACATTATGGTATCATATAGCCCCAATACTACATTCCCGCTCATTTGAGTATTAGCTCCATCGTTAATAGTAATTGTATTTATGTTATTACTTCCTTCAAGAAGTAAAACCTGTCCGCTTAATGTACCATCGGTTATTGCATTGACACCATTAAGGACAATAGGAGTTGTGCTCCCGATTAATATATAAGATTTCACTGGTGTTACTGTACCACCAGAACCTAATGTCAGGTTTGACTCTTTTTCAATGGAAAAAAGATCTCTTATGCAAACAGCAGCATTAAGTTTGACAAAGTCAGTATTAAAATCTCCGTAAATAAGTGGAGTTGAGATGATTGAATTATCAATGTATAATTTATTGTTTCCGGTTTCGTTATATCCTGTCTGGTATCCGATGAAAACATTTCCGATTCCGCTGAGATTATTATAGCCAGCCTGTGAGCCCAAAAAGAGATTATTGCCTCCTGAATTTTTGCTTCCACCAGATTCGAAACCAACAAATGTATTTCCGGATGCATTAACAAAATTACCAGTTCCGAAACCAAGATATGTATTGTTATTACCTGAGGTTACAGAGCCTCCTGCCCATGCACCAACAAAGGTATTATTGTACCCAGTAGTAATCCCACCTCCACAATAACCACCAACAAAAGTATTATTATCTGCTTCAGTTAAAGCACCCGTTCCACAACCAATGAAAACATTAGCTTCACCACCTACAGATCTGAAACCAGCACTTTCTCCAATCATTACAGAGAATAACCCTGTTGAGTTTTGCTGTCCTGCTTTGCTTCCAATAAATACATTTGCTTCTCCTGAATTATCACGTCCTGCCTCATAACCGAAAAAAACATTACAAAGTCCATTCGTATTTGACAGCCCTGCATTATACCCCATAAAAGCATTATATGATCCTGTGGTATTTGCTTTTCCGCATTGATATCCAAGAAATGTATTATAACTGGCAGCATTGGTGTATCCTGCCTGGAAACCCAAGAATGTGTTGTAATTACCTGTAGTATTGGAATATCCGCTTTCGTAACCTAAAAACACGTTATTACTTGCGGTAGTGCTGTTATGGCCTGTTTTATATCCCATAAATGAATTATACAATCCTCCCACAATTGATATTCCAGATTCATGTCCTATCAGATAATTTTCTGTAGTTAATTTCATGATACGGGAATTATTTGCTGCTTCTATATTTTCCACTCCAAAGCCTTGAGTTGAATCAGCAACGTAAACTCTTGTACTATCATCCTGTACAAATAAATAATGATCTGTATTCGTTCCTTTTGAGGGACAAAAACCACCAACGGCAAAACCACCCCGATTGCCACTTGCTTTTGATCCTATAAAGTCATCATCAATATAAACTCTCACGCTATCAGGAGTTACTCGTAAATATTCATTGGTAAAACCTGCTTTTGAAGGGCTATATCCCCCAACGGCAAATCCTCCGCGATTTCCTGATGCTTTACTGCCTCCGTCATCGTTTACCCACACCCGGACTCCTTCAGGATATACAGCAAATACAGTATCTCCATCTGTATTTTGAACTGCAAAAATAGCTTCATTAAGATTAACAGAACTGCCTTTTACTATCATTTTTCTTCCAGGAGAAGAAGTTCCAACTCCTACATTTCCTGCATTAAAATAAATATTATTTCCATCGGGTAACCAGTAATCACTGCTTGATGTTCCGATTTTTGTCCAGCCGGTTCCTGTCCAATAGAAAAAAGATGACAAATTTGTATCATATACAAGAAGACTACTTGCAGGAGAAACAATTGCTATTCGCTGAGCAGTAGTCATTCTTGGAATTAAAAGTCCTTTCGT
>JBDRPR010000485.1:0-15896 GCA_043826845.1 Bacteroidota bacterium | reverse complement strand
GAGACAAAAAATGGAGAATTTGGATATGATGTAATTGATAATGTTATTACCCTTCAACAGTTTAAACGATTAATTGAGTTAAATAAAACTGAATTAACGTTCAATAATAAAAAAATAAAGAATATTGCCTATATATATTGTGTAGGTAGTCGCCAGTATGATGGAGAAAATAAGTATTGCTCTCGTTTTTGTTGTACTGCCGCTATTCATACTGCATTATCTGTAAAAGAGAAATATAAGGATATCAATAATTTTCATTTTCACAGAGGTATTCGGACCTATGGCAAACAAGAGATACTATATTACAAATCAAATAAACAAGGAGATATATTTCTGCAATTTGAAGATACTCCCCCAGAAATAATAAAAATAAATGGGCAGACATCTGTTAAAATAAACGACTTTTTAACCGCAGATAAGGAACTTGAAGTAATTGCTGATCTTGTAGTGCTTGTTACAGGTATGGTTCCTCGTGAAAACAGTGAAATAGAAAAGATATTAAAAGTGCCAATAGGGAGAGATAAGTTCTATAATGAAATACATCCAAAACTCAGACCCGTCGAAACAGTTATCGATGGTGTGCTTATTTCCGGTACATGTCAGGCTCCATTAAATATTTCTGAATCTGTTAAATCATCATTATCAGCAGCAGCAAAAGTAAATTCATTAATTAGTAAAGGAGAAATTGAAATTGAACCAACCCTTGCTACAATTAATAAATATACGTGTAACTATTGCGATATATGTTCTGATATATGTCCTTACAATGCAATTATCAAAATTGATATTGATGGTAAAGCAGTTGCAGAAGTAATTGAAGCAAATTGTAAAGGATGTGGAATGTGTCTTCCTGTTTGTCCTTCTAATTCAATTCAACTAATAGGATATACTGATGCAGAAATAGAAGGAATGATTGATGCATTATTATTTTAACAAATTATTGAAAGTTGTAAAATTATAAGAAAATGGGGAAAACCATAGATATAATAAAAGAAAAAAGAGTTGCTTCACCTGAGGTCAAGGAAAATATTAAAGTTTTTAATAAATTGAAAAAAGAAATTTTTAATTCGCTTGAATCCGGACAGAAAACTATTCCTGAAGTAGCTAAAGATATCAATGTTGATATTGATGTAATTACTTATCATCTGATGACATTAATTAGATACGGTAGTATAGTAGCTGGTGAATTAGATGATAATGATGAATATTATTATTACGAATTAAAGAAAAAATAAAATGGCGACAATAAATCCTGATTTTAAAATAAATTTAAAAAAATACGGTGCCCAAGATTTTAATGCATGTTATAATTGTGGTAATTGTACTGCTGTTTGCTCTCTTTCAACAGAAGATAATTCATTCCCAAGAAAACTAATCAGATACACAGTTCTTGGTTTGGAAAGTGATATTCAGTCTACTGTTGACCCATGGTTATGTTATTATTGTGGAGATTGCTCAACTACATGTCCACAACAAGCTGATCCGGGAAACCTTATGATGTCTGTTAGAAGATACCTTATTGCAAGCTATGACTGGACAGGTCTTTCAAAAAAATTATACACTTCAAAAGTTTGGGAAATTGGTCTGATTGGATTTATTTCAATTGCAATTTTCTTCTTATTTGTCTTTTTTCACGGAGAAATGACAACCGAACTAACAAGTGAAGGTGGGGTTAAACTTAATACATTTGCTCCATGGCAAATAATTGAAATTATTGATTGGGGGGCGGCGGCGTTTTTGTCAATATTTCTTATTTCTAATATTGTAAATATGTATTTTAAAATAGTCCTGAGCAGAAAAGACATTAAGGTACCTGTAAAATTATATTTCACGGAATTTTACCAGCTCATTTTACATTTTATTACACAACGAAATTTTTTAAAATGTGACTCTGAAAAAGTTACATTTATTGCTAAAATCAGAAAAGGGGATTATACTTATTGGTTAATTCATTTTCTTTTAATGTCGAGTTATGTACTTTTATTTATAATGATTGTTGGATTTCTTGAATGGTTTCAAACAGATTCAGTACATCCCTGGTATTACCCTCAGAGAATTTTAGGCTATTATTCAACGATAGGATTGATTGTTGGAATAATTTATTTTTCAATATTGCGATTTAAAAAGAAAACAGAGAAAAGTAAAAAAACTCATTATACCGATTGGACATTTCTCCTTCTTTTATTCTTAACTGCTTCTACAGGTATATTGGTTCATTTTTTCAGAGTGAATGGGATGCCAATGATAACATATTATTTATATGTCATGCATTTAATGGTCTTGTTTCCAATGGTAATGATTGAAGTCCCGTTTTCAAAATGGTCACACTTGGCATACAGGCCATTTGCAATATATTTTTCGAATTTAATTAATGCTGCTCAAAAGAAAAAATAACCAATTATAGTAATATTCCTTCACTCAAAATATTATTTGGATTGATTGCAAATTAATTATCTTTGCGAAAAATAATAGTGAATTTGAAAGATTGGATTAAAAAAATAATGATACACTTTCTTTTAATACTCTTTTTGGGGTATTTAGGAAGTATAACATTATTTACTCACCGCCATATTTTAAATGGAGTGACATTTGTTCACTCTCATCCGTACAGCCATGGTACTGAAAAAAATCCAGTAAATCATCAGCATACAACAAACGGATTTATTCTTATCCATTTCTTATCTCATTTTTTAACTACAGCTACATTCCTTGTATTTTCATTTGAAGTTTTTAAAGCAGTTTTTAAAAAATACATTTTCCAAAAAAATGAAGATAATTCTTCTAATCTTGCCTTTTTATACTCAAATGGGTTACGAGCACCACCATTAAATATTCACAATTAACTTTCTTTTGGTGGCTATCTAAAAATTCACCGATTCATTTTTGGAGCAGTTAATAAATTAATTACTAAGTGATTATATTGTGTAATATTAAAAAGGAGAATAAATGAGAAAAAATATCTGTGTTTTAATAATTCTGCTATCATGTTCAATAGCGGGGTTCGCCCAAAAAAAGACAGATGCAAACATAAACGGACATGCTATCAATAAAAGCAGTAAAGAGCATATTCCATATATAAATGTGTCACTAAAAGGAACAACAATCGGAACAGTAACCGATGCAACAGGACATTATTATTTAAGAAATTTACCTGTTGGAGAATTTTCTATAATTGTATCAGGCGTTGGCTATAAAACTACTGAGCAACAAATAATCCTTGTGGCAGGAAAAACCATCGAAGTTAATTTTGAAATAGAGGAAGATCAAATATTGTTGGATGGGGTTGTTGTTTCTGCCAATCGTAACGTAACTAATCGAAAAGAAGCTCCAATTATTGTGAATATTATAAGTCCCAAAATTTTTGAAAATACAAATTCAGTATGCCTAGCTCAGGGTTTAAATTTTCAACCGGGATTAAGAGTAGAAACTAATTGCCAGAATTGCGGGTTTCAGCAAGTAAGAATAAATGGTTTAGACGGACCTTATTCGCAAATTTTAATTGATAGTCGTCCAATTTTTAGCTCTCTGGCAGGAGTTTATGGTATCGAACAAATTCCCGTAAATATGATAGAAAAAGTTGAAGTTGTTCGTGGTGGTGGTTCTGCATTATTTGGTTCAAACGCAATTGCAGGCACTATAAATATTATAACTAAAGAACCGACAACTAATTCCGTAACACTATCGAACACATCAAGTCTGATTTATGGCAAAAAAGCAGATATCAATACATCCTTAAATGCATCTGTTGTTTCTGACGATTATAAAACCGGTGTAATGATTTTCGGTTCAACAAGACAACGAAGCCCTTTTGATTATGATAATGATGGTTTCACTGAAATTGGCAAAATCAATGTAAAAAATATTGGATTTAGAGGTTTTTATAAACCCAGTTATTTCAGCAAATTAACTGTTGAATATCATAATTTGGGAGAATTTCGCAGAGGAGGTAATAATCTTGACTTGCCACCGCATGAAACTGATATTACCGAGCAAACTGAACACAATATTAATACTGGAGCAATAAAATATGATGTCTTTTCAAAAAACAATAAGCATCGTTTTAATATTTATTCATCAGCTCAAAAAATCGACCGTAAAAGTTATTATGGAGCACAAAAAGACCCAAACGCTTATGGTTCTACTAACGATAAAACATTTGTAGCAGGTATGCAATATACCTATTCAATGGATACTTTACTCTTTATGCCTGCCGAACTTACAATGGGTACTGAATACAGTGCCAATGAAATGATTGACAAAATGTTAGGTTATGATAGAATTATTAATCAGACTGTGAATACCAAAAGTGCTTTTTTGCAAAATGAATGGAAAAATAAAAAACTCAGTATTCTTTTAGGTTGTCGTTTTGATAGGCACAATTTAATAAAAGACCCAATTATAAGTCCTCGGCTTAATTTTAGATATAATCCCAATGAATTGTTTAGCTTACGAGCTAGTTATTCAAGCGGGTTTAGGGCGCCACAAGCCTTTGACGAAGATTTGCATGTTACTGCCGTAGGAGGAAATGTTACTCTTATTCGTCTTGATCCTAACTTGAAAACTGAAAAGTCAAAAAGTTACAGTACTTCAATTGACTTTAATAAAACATTTGGCATTGTTCAAACCAATTTTTTAATTGAAGGATTTTATACAAATTTAGATAATGTTTTTGTATTAGAAGAAATTGGAACTGATAGCGGAGGAAATATAATGCTTGAAAGAAGAAACGGTTCAGGTGCAATTGTACAAGGAATTAATGTCGAAGGGAAAATAGTTCCATCCAAAAACGTTCAAATTCAATTTGGATTTACTTTTCAAAAAAGTGAATACAAAGAAAATCAGAAATGGAGTGATAATGAGAATTTAACTCCACATAAAAAAATGTTTCGCTCACCTGATAACTATGGATACTTTACTGCTAATTATAAAGTTGTGAAAAACTTCAATGTCTCTTTATCCGGGACTTTTACAGGAAGTATGTTAGTTCAACATTTTGCCGGATATGTAAATGAAGATACAGAGAAAGAAACACCAGATTTTTACGATATGAATATAAAGCTATCTTATGATTTTAAGATTAATAGCAGCGCTAAATTACAGCTAAATACTGGTATCCAAAATATTTTTAATAACTTTCAAAACGATTTTGACAAAGGCGAATTTCGTGATGCAGGATACGTATATGGACCAGCTTTACCACGAACAATTTTCTTTGGACTTAAAATTATGATTTAGTTTTATTAGTTGAACTTAAAAGAGCAACAGATATTTGGGATATAGATTTATAGTTTTTTAAAAAAACATGGAAAAAATTTGCATTATGAGCAATTGTTCATTATCTTTGCAATGAACAATTGTTCATAATATATGTCACCACGTCCGATAAGATTAAGAAAAGTCAGCAATCCTCCGGTAATCTCAGGATTTAAACCCTATGGTAATAAAACCATCGAAAAAAATATAAAAAGCATATTTCTTCAATATGAGGAATATGAAGCATTACGATTATGCGATTTTGAGATGCTGAATCACCACCAGGCATCTGTATTGATGGATGTTTCAAGATCTACACTTACACGTATTTATGCTAAAGCAAGGCATAAAATTGCAGATGCAATAGTAAATGGAAAACAAATCGTGATTGAAGGAGGAAAAGTCTATTTCGACAGTGACTGGTACGAGTGCTCAACATGTGGTTGCTTTTTCAACAACCCTGAAAAACAGAATGACATAAAATCCTGTCCCTTATGTAATAGCACATTTTTTTCAAATTGTAAACAGTTACCTGACCAACCTGAGGATTTACATTTGCGATGTAATGATGTTTGTATTTGTCCTCAATGCGGATTTGAACAGGAACATCAATTAGGGAAACCATGTAATAGTGAGATTTGCCCACAATGTAAGATCAATTTATGCAGAAAAGGTAGTCCCCATAGTAATAAGTTTAAAAAACAATAATATGAAAGTAGCTATTACAAGTACAGGGAACAGTTTAGAAAGCAAGCTCGACCAACGTTTTGGGCGATGTGCGTTTTTTGTTATTTTTAATACCGATACCAAAGGGATGGAATATATACCAAATCCTAACAAAGAAGTGCAGGAAGGAGCTGGACCCGCTTCTGTACAGTTGCTTACGTCTCGCAACGTTGAGAAAATAATTTCAGGCGAATTTGGAATGAAAATAAAAACATTGTTAGACAGCTTAAAAATTCAAATGATAATGATAAAAGAACCTGAAAAAAAAATTAATGATATTATAGAAATGTTAAACCGTTAAAATAAAAAGAAATGCCAAGACAAGATGGTACAGGACCCGACGGACAAGGCTCCGGTTCAGGTCGCAAATTAGGGAAATGCAAAACCAATTCCGATGAAAAAAAATCACAAAGACCCGGAAAAGGAATAGGAAAGCGTAACAAGTCAGAAGGTGGTAAAGGAAAGGGCTTAAAAAAAGGGAAACAATAATTATTAACAAATAAAAAAGGAGGTTATTATGCCAGGTTTTAATCAAACAGGCCCAATGGGGCAAGGTCCTATGACAGGTCGCAGAATGGGGCGATGTAATGCTCAGGATGCAAACCAGAAAAATCAAAATTCATCACAATCCGAAAATCCTGACCAGAATCTGCCTGAAAATTTTGCAGGTCGTGGTTTTGGATTTGGTTGGAACAAATTTGGAAGAGGTCGTGGAATGGGACGCCAAAATCGTTTCAGAGGCGGCTTTTAAAATCAAAAATGAGAGATTTTGTTAGTGCCAGAACGAAAATAAAAAATAATTATTTAAACAATAAAAATAATGAATAAACGTATTGCTATTCCATTAGAAAATGGGGTATTATGTGCTCATTTTGGGCATTGTCAGCAATTTGCCATTGTTGAGGTGAAAAACAATATTATTGATAATGTCAGGGAAATTACTCCGCCAGAACATGTGCCGGGTCTGTATCCAAAATGGATTGCACAGCATGGAGTTACAGATGTGATTGCCGGAGGTATGGGGCAACAAGCTATTAATTTATTCAATCAGCAAAATATTAATGTGTTTGTGGGTGCACCTCTTAAAAGTCCTAAAGACCTTGTTACTGACTTTATTAGCAACAAATTAGATGTGGGTGCAAATTATTGCGACCATTAGATTTTAACGATGCCAAAGGATTTACGTTGTATTGATTGTTTTAAGAAAACTTATGAACGTCTGTTAGATAAGTTCCTGTTTTCGTCATCCCAAAAAACTGAATTTTCAAAATATTTCAATTCTTTAATGGCTAAAGACAGATATTTGCCGAGTCAGGAATTACAACGAAAATTGCAACATAAACTATGTCTGATTACCGGTGTTGATGATTTGTTTATTGAGGAAAAAAAACAATGCAATCAAATTGCTTTAGATTTATATAAATATTGGCAACCCAAGGTAATTCAATCGGAAAATCCATTTGAAATGGCTTTGCGTTTATCAATTGCAGGCAATATTATGGACTATGGGGCAAGTCAAAGTTTTAATATTCAAGAAACTATTGAAAATGTCCTACATGCTGATTTTGCAATTGATCATAAATCATTATTAAAACAACGTATTAATAGCGCTAAAGAAATTCTATATCTTGGTGACAATGCAGGTGAAATTGTTTTCGATAAACTCTTCATTGAAATTCTTATGCACAAAAATATTACTTATGCTGTAAAAGGCGGACCTATAATAAACGATGCCACTATTTCAGATGCATTTGAAATTGGTATGGATAAAACTGCTAATGTAATATCAAATGGATATGATGCTCCATCAACAATTTTGGAAAAATCAAGTCAGGAGTTTTTAGACCATTTTAATTCCGCTGACATAATCATTTCCAAAGGCCAGGGGAATTTAGAAGGTCTGATATCATTAAATGATAAAAAAATATTTTTCCTTTTGATGGTGAAATGCGATGTTATTGCTGAATTGTTAGATGTTCCTGTTAATTCTATTGTTGTTTATAATTCTCAATTTATCAATGAAAAAAATTAGAAATATATTTACTATGGAAAAAATAAAAATTGGAATTATTATTTGTGACAGATACCGTTCTTGTGCCGGAGGTAAATGTTTTAGAGCATTTCAAAAGAGAGAAGGTGCATTTTCGCAATATAATAATATTGATGCAGAAATTACTGCCTATACTTCATGTGGAGGTTGCCCTGGCGGGAATATTGAATACACACCTGAGGAAATGAAAAAAAATGGAGTAACTCATATTCATTTTGCAACCGGATTTTTAGTGGGTTATCCACCTTGTCCATATATGGAACACTTTGAGAAATTTATTGCTGAAAAGTATGGAATGAAGGTCATTATTGGAACCCATCCAATTCCTCAAAAATACTATATAACGCATTCGAAACTAAATACATGGAACTCAGATTTTCTACAAAACGCTATCAAGCAAACTTTAACCGACGAAAAGACAAGATTGCGCTATGACTAACAACAAATCGTTAAAGATAGCTATTGCCAGTGGGAAAGGAGGAACCGGAAAAACATTGCTTGCCACTAATATGGCTGCATTTCTGAGTTTAACACAAAAAATATTACTCGTTGATTTAGACGTTGAAGAACCGAATGATTTTCTATTTTTAAATGGGAAAATAGTTTCTGAATCCGATCAATATAAAATGATCCCAGAATGGGATGAAAACAAATGCATTCTTTGCGGGACTTGTAGCGATGTATGTAAATTTCATTCAGTAATACAGTTAGGGAAAATAATTGCTGTTTTTAAAGAATTATGTCATAGCTGTTACGCATGTTCAGAACTTTGTCCTACACAAGCCTTACCCATGCAAAAGCACAAAATGGGAGAAAGTAAAACAATATCTTCCGGTAATCTGACATTCATCGAAAGTAGATTAAATGTTGGTGAAGAACAGGCAGTTCCGCTAATTAATCAAACACATGCGTTAGTAGATAATAAACATAATGATATACAAATTCAATTATTTGACTGCCCTCCCGGAACCTCTTGTCCTGTTGTAGCGGCAACAAAAAACACTGATTTTGTTATATTGGTAACTGAACCAACTCCTTTTGGATTAAACGATCTTAAACTGGCAGTGGAAACCATGCAAAAAATTGGAAAACCAATTGGAGTTGTCATTAATCGCTATGGGATTGGGAATTTGGTCGTTGAGAGTTATTGCGAAAAAGAGCAAATCCCTGTTTTGGCTAAAATATCTTTCGACAGGAAAATTGCTGAAGCATATTCAAATGGCGAATTAGTTTTTGATAAAATTGAACAGATTTCAACATCTCTCCATCAAATATTTAATATGATTAAGAATACAGTGAATAAACATGAATGAAATAGTCATATTATCAGGAAAAGGAGGCACAGGAAAAACTTCCATTACTGCCGCTTTGGCATACTTAGCCGGAAACGATGCAGTTATTGCCGATTGTGATGTGGATGCTGCAAATATGCACCTTTTACTAAAGCCGGATTTTGGAAAAATATCTGAATTTTATAGTGGCGAATTAGCTGTTATTAATCAGGATATGTGTTCTGTTTGCGGTATATGTGCAGATATTTGTCGGTTTAAGGCCATCCCATATATTGAAGATCAATTCCAAATTAGCGCCCTGGATTGCGAAGGATGTGGTTATTGCGAAAAAGTTTGTCCCACTAGGGCAATAACTATGCATGAAAGAAAATCAGGGCAGGTTTATATCTCAAAAACTAAGGCAGGAAACATTATGGTTCATGCCAAACTGGATATTGGCGCCGAAAATTCGGGAAAACTGGTTGCAAAAGTTAAAAACGATGCCAAAGCAATTGCCACAAAACAAAACAAGTCTTTTATAATAGTTGACGGTTCTCCTGGTATTGGGTGTCCTGTAATTTCTTCGCTTTCCGGTACAAATTATGTGGTTTTAGTGACTGAACCAACAATATCCGGACTCCACGATTTAAAACGAATTTATACCGTTATTAAGCTGTTTCGCATTAAAGCCGGATGTATAATCAATAAATTTGATATTAATAAGGAAAAAACAATTGAAATAAAAAACTATCTTAAAGAAGAACGAATTGATTATTTGGCAGATATCCCCTACAATTCTGCCTTTTCTTCTGCAATGATTGAGGGGAAGACCATTGTAGAAACTCAATCTCCACTAAAAGAACTGGTGATTGATATTTGGGAAAAAGTAAAAACAATAACAAATAAAAACAATAAATTATGAGGATTGCCTTTACATCAACTGGAACAAATTGGGATTCAGTAATTGATTCCCGTTTTGGAAGAACAGAGTATTTCTTTATCTACGATGAAGAAACTCAACAAATTTCGATAAATGATAACAGCGCCGTTAAAAATGAAGCACATGGAGCAGGAACTGCAACTGCTCAGAAAATGTACGAAATTAAACCTGATGTGCTTATTACAGGAAACGGACCAGGTGAAAATGCTGCTGCAGCTCTTAAACAGCTTAATATGAAAATTTTTGTTGACGCTCATGATATGACAATTAAACAAGCTTATGAGAATTACAAAAATGGAAAGCTTAAAGAAATATAGATTTAATTAGCATTTATCAACTATTTTTTAAGAGGATGTTTTACAATAATTAAAGGCTTTTAATACCAAACATTTGGGCAATGCTGATAAATACTTAATTTAATAATAGGTTGATAATGGTTTTGTTTTTTTTAGGAAAAAATCAAGCATCATAAAATTTTTGATAAAGTATAAACACATGGTTCACAAAAAAAGTAAAGACAATTATTGATTTTCTAAAAAGTTTAGACATTAACTCATTAGTATCGAAATAATTTGATAAAAATAATTAAATGGTTAATCAGTACTTTATACCGGTATTTGTGTTTGAAGATATTTTTGAACAGGTTATTAACGTCCTGACAAAACATATAAGATGGATTGAGGGCGGACTCAACAACATGTATTAAGATTTTATACTTTTTTCAATACGAAACAGAATTTTAAAAACAATAATTAAAATATAATAACATGGAACGAAACGTATTTGGTCCTGTTCCATCGCGAAGATTGGGGATAAGTCTTGGAGTAAATAATATTCCTCATAAAGTATGCAGTTATTCCTGTTTGTACTGCCAAATAGGAAAAGCGGTGAAAATGCAGAAAATAAGACAGGAGTTTTATCAGCCGGAACAATTAGTTAATGAAGTAGAAGCTGCTTTGAACAACATTCATAAGAACGCTAAATATCCTGATTATATTGCCATTGTGCCTGACGGAGAACCCACGCTGGATATTCACCTGGGCAAGCTTATCCTAAAGCTTAAATCTTTTGGTATTCCAGTTGCCGTTATTACAAATAGTTCGCTCATAGATAATAAAGATATTTCTGCTGAGTTGATGAGTGCAGATTATATTTCTTTTAAAGTAGATACAGTTAGTCAATCTTCATGGAAAAAAATTAATAAACCACATAAGTGGCTATATCTCAGCTCAATTCTAAATGCTATTAATAAGTTTTCAAAGGCTTATAAAGGAACTTTAGTTACTGAAACTATGCTAATAAAAGGACTAAATGACACTAAAGAAGAGTTGATAAAATTAGCACAATATCTACAAATCATTAAACCTAAATTATCTTACATTGCAATTCCTACTCGTCCACCAGCATTTGAAAACACATTTCCAGCAAATGAAGCAACCGTAGCTTTAACCTACCAGATTTTTATATCTCACGGAATATCTACTGAACTTCTTACAGGGTATGAAGGAAATGCTTTCTCGTCGACTGGAAATTTCAGGGATGACATTTTAAGTATTACTGCTGTTCATCCAATGCGAAAAGATGCTGTAATGGAATTATTGGTCAAATCAAAAGAAACAGAAGAAAGTTTAACAAGCCTGATTGATAGTGGATTAATGGAAAAAATCATTTATAACAATCAGGTTTATTATTTACGGAAATTTAATAATAGTCATGAATTAAAATGAAAGGCTTTATACATATAGACACCGGTGACGGGAAAAGAAAAACAACTACAGCAATGAGCATGGCACTCAAGTCTATTGAAGCAGTAAAAGAAGTTGTTATTACCCAAAACAATTACAACATAATGATTCCCGACAAAATATGTATAGCTCTGCTCTACAAGTTTATTGAAATTGGAGAAATCCTAAAATTACTCAAAGCTAAACCAGAAGATATGAAAATTGTTTTATCAGGATATTCTGCATCAAGTGAAGATAATTCTAATAAATTATCTTTTGATATACAAATTGTTGAGCCAATAGTGCAAAAGAAAAGTATAATCAAATACTCTGGAGATTCAGAAATAAATCATAAAAATCATTCAATTAATAATACTATTATCAATGACTAATATTTTAATGCATATAGGATTAAGTGTAACCGAGAAAGATTTTGAAGTATTTTATAAAGGTGTCTTAGATGGGAAAGTAATAAATACATTTGAGCTATCGAATGAGGAAGCACATCTGATTTTTGATATAAAAAAGGATGTGAAGATATTACTGATGTCATGCGATAATATTGTATTTGAGTTATTTATTGAGAACGAACCCAGGACTCCAACATTTGCACATGTTTGTTTTCAGTCTGAGCAGGCAAAAGAAATTGTTGAGAAGGCAAAGCAAAAAGGATATCGTACTTATACACGCAATAACAAAACAACTGAAACTTACTTTATATGTGATGCTAATTTCAATTTGTTTGAAATTAAAACGAAAGTTAATTAAAATATTTGAAAAATATGAATAAAAAACGACAAGGAAAGCACAGAACAAAGAACTTAACAGAGTTTTGCATTTGTCCCAAATGTAATTATTCTGCGCCACATATGCGTGGTGTGCCTTGTTTTACATTGATATGCCCCTCATGCAAAATACCTATGACAAGACAGGATTCAATAGGAAATAATATTCATAAAACAGGGGTACGATCTCATCTCCAAACAAATAAATTTCCTGTTGCAGATGCAGCTCTTTGTATTGGATGTGGTGCTTGTGTTGCAGAATGTCTTTCAGGTGCCATTGTTCTTGAAAACAAAAAAGCAAAAATAAATACTGATAAGTGTATTAAATGTATGGCATGTATCAATGCGTGCCCAACAGAAGCAATATTATGAAATTAACTGTACTAACAGAAAATATGGCAGGCGACAAATACCTGGCTGAACATGGGTTATCCTATCTTATTGAACATGATGGAAAAAATATTTTATTTGATACCGGACACAGCTCTGTGTTCTTTGTTAATAGCATTTTACTTGGTTTGAGTATAAAAAATTCCATCGATACGGTTGTGCTTAGTCATGGACATTGGGATCATGGAAACGGATTAGAATTTATTATTAATAAAACACTGATAACTCATCCAAAATCCTTTATTAAAAGGTACAGAAAAGGCAGTCAGCATAATATTGGCCTTTCATTATCAAAATCTGAGGTCGAAAATAAATTTAACCTAATTGAGACTGAAACACCATATTATATTACAAAAAATATTATTTTCCTGGGTGAAATACCCCGCGAAAATGAATTTGAATCTCAAATCACATCGTTTATTGATGATTATGGGAAAGACGATTTTGTGCTGGATGATTCTGCTCTGGCAATAATTCAAGATAACAAATTGATAATTGTTACTGGGTGCTCCCATTCTGGAATTTGCAATATCATTCATTATGCAAAGCAGGTAACGGGTATTCATTCTATTAAAGTTGTTATAGGTGGATTTCACCTGAAAAACAATGATTTGCAAACCCAAAAAACCATTGAATATATTAAAAAGCAAAAAGTGGAACAAGTTTTTCCATCTCATTGTACGGAATTACCGGCATTAAGCGCCTTAAATTCTGCGTTTCATTGTCGTCAGGTTAAAACAGGGCAGGTATTTGATTTTAAATTAAGAATATCCATTTAATATATATAATTATGAGTAATCCTTTTGAAAAAATCCCCATGGAGGGAGTGAAAAATATTATTGTTATCGCTTCCGGCAAAGGAGGCGTTGGAAAATCAACTGTTGCTGTTAACCTTGCTATAGCATTAGCTCGCATGGGGCAAAAAACTGCATTGGTGGATGCCGATATTTACGGACCATCTATTCCTAAAATGTTCGGCATTGAAGATGCAAGACCTGATGTAACAACTGATGGCAATAAAGAAATGATGTTTCCAATTGAAAAAAATGAAGTGAAAATTATGTCTATTGGTTTCTTTGTGGCAACTAATCAGGGTTTGATCTGGCGTGGTCCTATGGCTGCTAATGCTATTTCACAGCTTTTTGAAAACACTCAGTGGGGGAACATTGACTTTATGATTATTGATTTTCCTCCAGGAACCGGAGATATTCAACTTACTACAGTTCAAAAATTAAATCTGAGTGGTGCAATAATTGTTACTACTCCACAGGAAATATCCCTAAACGATGCCCGTAAAGCAGCTTCAATGTTTACAAACCCTGATTTGGAAGTGCCTATCCTTGGTATAATTGAAAATATGTCATGGTTTACCCCTGATAAACATCCCGATGAACAATATTTTATTTTTGGTGAAAACGGAGGTCAAAAAATTGCATCTGAATTTAAAACACAGTTACTTGGTCAAATTCCTTTAGTTATGGAAGTTGGCGAAGCAGCTGAAAAAGGCAAAAGTGTTTTTAATCAAAGCAATAAAACAGTAATAAATGCTTTTGAAAAAATTGCGGATAACTTGCTTTCAAAAATGAATGCATAATCCTTAAAAATAAGGATTACTCTATTATTAACATTATTTTATTTCTAAAATATCTTTGCTAAAAGAAAAGAAAAATTAAATATTTTAATGTAAATTTGTTGAACTAAAATTTAAATAATGGGAAAAAAAGCAATTGAAATTTTAAACCTTGATGTCAATAAATTAATTGATATGTTAAATGCAGCTTTAAGTGAAGAATGGCTTGCTTATTATCAATATTGGGTTGGAGCCAGACTAATGGAAGGTCCAATGCGAAGCGAAATTGAACCTGAATTATTATTACATGCTACTCAGGAATTAAATCATGCAACACTTGTTGTTGACAGAATTATCCAACTTGGTGGTATTCCGGTAGTACATCCCAAAGAATGGTTTAACCTTGCCCGATGTGAGTATGATGCACCAACTGACACTTATGTAGAAGCAATACTTGAGCAAAACTTAAAGGGAGAACGTTGTGCTATTCAGCGTTATCAGGAAATTGCAGATTTTACTAGCGGGAAAGACCATATAACACATCAAATGGCTGTTACAATTCTTAATGAAGAACTCGAACATGAAAATGACATAGAAGACTGGTTGACTGATCTTCATCGCATGATAAATGAATTTAAAAAAGTCAGATTATAAAATCTCTCCTTTTTCGAAATTTAACATGTTTGCAATTTCAAATTCATCAGATTCATTTAAAAAAAATTCTGGTGAAACTTATATGTTTTGAAAACACAAACAGGTATGAACATAATTTTCAACCATGTGGATTCCCCTGCTTGAGCGGGGCAGGCTATCTAGCTATTAACAATTAAATTATATTCTGATGAAATGTCCATGATCCAAAAACACCAACCGCAATGATAATCATCACAAATCATGGATCCCAATAGCTATCGGGACCATATGACAATTAAAATAACGTGAGTTCGATATAGTAATAATAATAATTTTGCTTTTAATCAATTTAATGTATTATGTTCTTTTCTTTTTTTCCGCAAAAAATGAAAAGCCCCGTATAGCTACCGGGGGAAAAGAAAAAACTCGCAGCCGCATTCTGTTTTCTTGTTTTCTACGGGTTGTTCCTTCTACGCGATGCTAGTCGTCATGATGGATATTTATGAACTTTGTTCAGCATTAGTAGTTCATGACTTTTGCATCGCTTACCAGTC
>JBDRPR010000484.1:0-2772 GCA_043826845.1 Bacteroidota bacterium | reverse complement strand
CAACAATGAAAACAATTGCTCTTTAATTATCAATAATTTAATTCTATTCTTTGTTTTTACTGTCAATAATAATTGTAACCGGTCCATCATTTACCAGAATTATTTTCATCATAGCTCCGAATTTCCCTGTTTTTACGTTTACATTAAACCCTGATAATTTATCAATGAAATAATTATATAATGGAATTGCCTGTTCAGGTTTTGCAGCGTCAATAAATGAAGGACGATTTCCTTTTTTGGTTTTAGCATGAAGGGTAAACTGGCTAATGACCAAAATCTCTCCTTTAGCATCATTTACATTTAGATTCATCAGTCCATTATCATCATTAAATATCCTAAGCTGATAAATTTTTTGAGCCAACCAATCTACATCATTCACAGAATCATTTACTTCTATTCCGACAAATATCAGCAAACCGTAATTTATTTTTGTAGTAACAGAATTGCTTATTTCAACTGATGCATTTGTAACTCTTTGTATTACTACTTTCATTATGAATAATTGTAACTATTAAGTGTTTAACAATAATGTCCGATAGCTACGTAACTCTCGAATTGAAAACAGTCATTTACAAAAGTAAACTCCCTGATTTTCAATTCTTCGCAAGCCCCCGATTTTATCAGGGCAGGCTTTGATTTATCCGCTATGCGGATTAAACTTCCATTCTTAATCAGAAACTGACTTTATTGACAGACACTATTTAGTGCAAAAATATATTTTTTTATTAATAATCAGATAATGTTCACTGACTTTTAGCGAATAATTAATAGTTTACAGCATCCAGTAATTTATGAAACCCACTATGGCAAGTAACAATCATCATATATCTTTACCTTAATATTTGTTTTTCAAAAAGATATCTGTTTTCAGTAAAATTATTGTCACAATTGATCCAGAAAAATATTACAATCTGACACAAAATAATATTCTTAGTTGTATTTTTGTAAAAAAGCAATCATGAAGATATTTTTGATATTTATTCTACTTTTATCAGGAGTTTTTTTTTCATTTTCCCAGATACCATCCGGATATTACGATTCTGCTTCTGGATTAAATGGTTTAAGTCTTAAAATTGCTTTGCACAATATTATTAAAAATCATATAATTATTTCATATGATAATCTTCATGATTACTACATATATACAGATAAAAAACCTAATGGAAAAGTTTGGGACATTTATTCTGACAATCCGGGAGGTACTCCTCCGTATGAATATAATTTCATTGCCGCTGATCAATGTGGCAATTACTCCGGAGAAGGTGATTGTTATAATAAAGAGCATACCTGGCCTAAAAGCTGGTTTGGGGGAGAAATATCACCCATGTATTCCGATTTATTTATTGTATATCCTACAGATGGTTACGTCAATGGAATCCGATCAAATAATCCCTATGGAGAAGTAAATAGTCCTTCCTGGACTTCAATGAATGGCAGCAAAAGTGGGAACTGTTCATTTTCAGGGTACAGTCAGGGAGCTTTTGAGCCAATAGACGAGTATAAAGGTGATCTTGCCAGAACTTTTTTTTATATATCAGTAAGATATTACGGAGAGGATGGTTCATGGCCCGGAAGTGCTCAGACAAACGGAGCGGAACTCAGTGCCTGGGCTCTGAACATGATGTATCAATGGCATAGTAATGATCCAGTCAGTCCAAAAGAAACGGATAGAAATAATGCTGTTTATCAAATACAAAATAATAGAAATCCATTTATTGATCATCCGGAATGGATAGACTCAGTCTGGCATCCTTTACATATACCATTAGTCCTTTCAAATATTAATGATATAAGGATATTTCCAAATCCTTCAGATAATTATATAAATGTGAATTGTAATGATGAAATTTATCGGATTGAAATTTATAATTCTCTTGGTATCATTGTTTGCAGTTTTGATAATATTGAATCATCATCACATATAATAGACATTAGCAAAAATCCATCAGGTTATTATTATATTTATATTTTTTCTGAGAAAAATAGATATATTAAAAAGATTACAATAATAAGATAGATACATGTTTTTATTTATCAGCCCTGATAAAAATCCATATTTCAATCTGGCTAGTGAGGAATTATTATTTAATAAGCGTGATGAAAACTTTCTTTTAATATACAGGAATTTCCCATCAGTCATTATCGGAAAACATCAAAATCCGTATATTGAAGCAGATTTAATTTATTTAAAAACTAAAAACATAATGCTTGCACGCAGACTCTCTGGTGGCGGGTCTGTTTATCATGATGAAGGTAATATAAATTTTTGTTTTATACAAACTGTTGAATCCGAAAAAAAAATAAACTTTGATAATTACACAAAACAAATTATCAGTTTTCTGAAATACATAGGACTAAACATAGAAGTTAATGAGAAAGATGATATTTTACTGGATAATAAAAAGATATCAGGAAATGCTCAACATATTAATAAAAACAGAGTATTACATCATGGCACCTTGCTTTTTTCCTCTGATTTGGATCAACTCAGGAAAAGTTTAAATCCAAAAAATCCTGATAAATATATAACTCATGCATCAAAATCCGTAAAATCAAGAGTTACTAATATACTATGCAACGATCCAAAAGTAAAAAACATTGACAATTTCCAGAATATGCTTGAAGAATTTCTGACAAAAAAAATGGAATTAAAAAAACTTAATTTTTCTGAATCGGAAATAATTGCAATAAAAAAACAGGTCAGACAGAAATATCAAACATGGGAATGGATTTTTGGATACTCTCCGCATTACAGTATTGATATTAAAGACA
>JBDRPR010000483.1:0-10507 GCA_043826845.1 Bacteroidota bacterium | reverse complement strand
ATTTTCCCTCCCAATCTGGTTACCAATGTAACTGCAAGTTCAAACCTGGAGCCAAAATCCCTTAGATATCAAGCTCCTAATATTTCAGATAATAATATTAATACTGCATGGGTTGAAGGCATAGCTGGTTCTGGAATCAATGAATGGATACAGATAGATATAACACCAACAGGTGCAGGAGGAAAAATTGAAGGTTGTTATAACTTAACCAAAATTGGATTTGTGAACGGATACTCTAAAGATACCATCACCTATGCTTCAAATAATCGTATAAAAACATTGAAAATACATTATCAGTACTATTATAATGAAGGAGTATTTGAAGGTGAAAAAGAATTTGTTATTAACCTGAAAGATCAGATGAAAATCCAGTACATTAATTTTGAAAAACCAATCAAAGTAAGCAATATTACTTTTACAATAATTGGTGTATATAAAGGAAATAAATTTGATGATACCTGTATTTCAGAAATAATTTTACACACTGACAATTAAACATTATGATAATTGGTTTGATATCTGATATCCATGAAGATATTGTCAGCTTAAGAAAAGCAATAAATTACTTAAACAGTATCAAAGTTGATGAAATTGTATGTCTTGGAGATATTACAGGATATTCTGATTTACATTATTATCCAATAAAAGAAACCAGAAATGCGTCGGAATGCATAAAAGTTATTAGTGAAAACTGTAAATATGTTGTAGGTGGAAATCATGATTATTTTTCTGCGAGACAAATCCCTGTATTTAAAGCAGGATTCACATATCCTGATAATTGGTATTTATTAAAACCTTCTGAAAGAAAGAAATTATCTGCAAATAAGCTATGGTTTTATGAAGATGAAGAAATTCCGGGAAATTTAAATGATGACGATTTGATTTTTTTATCCGGTTTACCTGAATTTAAAATTATCGACAATATCCTCCTTTCGCATTTTATATATCCTGATTTGTCAGGAGCTACAATGAAATTTCCAAAATCAAAAAGATTTTTTAAAAATCATTTGAATTTTCAATTAGAGAAAAGCTGCGATATAAGTTTTTGCGGTCATGCACATTATGGAGGAATTGCTCTTGCAACAAGGAAGAAGTTTAATATTCTTGCATTTGGCACATATAAAATTGATAGTTTCCCTTGTTGCGTATCTTTACCATGCATTGCAAACTGTGCAATAATTAATGGCGTAACTATTTTTGACACTAATACTTATGAATTGAAAGTTCAAAACTTATCAGATAATTAATCAATTAATATTAATGAAAAAACCGACCCCATATCTAAATTTTTTCCTGAAAATAATCTTGCCTTCATTTGTGGCAATCATTTTATATGTTTTTCTCATTTTCTCATTTTTAATACCTGAATACGAAAAAGCCATTCTCGACAGAAAAAGAGAAATGATAAAAGAATTGACAAATAGCGCAACAAGTATTCTGGAAGAATATTATAAAGAAGAAAAAGCAGGAGTAATTTCAACCAAAGAAGCACAAAATTCGGCAATATCAAGAATTAAAGGACTACGTTACGGAGAAGAAAATAAAGATTATTTCTGGATTACTGATATGCATCCGATTATGATTATGCACCCATACAGGTCTGATTTGGACAGTACTGATTTATCAGACTTTACAGATCCTGCCGGTAAAAAGCTATTTCTCGAGTTTATTAATGCAGTTAAACCTGAAGGAGAAGGTTATGTTGATTATATGTGGCAATGGAAAGATGATTCGGCTATAATCGTCCCCAAATTATCATTTGTTAAGCATTTTAAACCATGGAATTGGGTAATTGGAACAGGTATTTACATTGAAGATGTAAAAGAAGAAATTTCAAAAATGGAAAGTCGTTTAATAAATATTTCCTCAGGAATTATCGTTACGATTTTTATTTTATTATTGATCATCACTTTACAAAGTCTTAGGATTGAAAAAAGAAGAAATCTGGCAGAATCTGAATTGAAAAAATCGCATGAGAAATATAAAACGGTAGTTGAAGACTTAAATGATGGAATTATTATGTTGTTGAACGGGCATATAATCTATTCCAATAAAGTGATTCAGGATTTGCTTGGATACAGCAACGAAGAATTAAACAATAAATATATTATTAATTTATTAACAGAAGAAGACAGAAATAATCCCGAAGGAATCAGGTTTTTTAAAGAACTCAACAAAACATCTGTTAATCAACTAAATTATGAGGTTGAATTATTAAGAAAAAATGACGAACCATTAAAAATTGATATGAACATTAGCAAAACAAAAGTACTGAACGAGAATGGTTATTTGCTAAAATTAAGGTCATTGTCTGATAAAAGAGTTAAATTCAACGAAGAAAAAGACACTTTTAAATCACTCACTGACAATATTAACATTGGTGTTTTCAGGGCTCAAATGAATAAAAATGGGAAATTTTTGGATGCAAATTTTGCTACTTTGGAAATATTAGGATTCGAAAACAAGGAAGAATTATATAATACTGAGATTTTCAGTTTATTTCATGATAAGAATGACAGAAATGAATTTATACGAAATTTAGTTGAAATTGGATTTGTGAAAAACAAAGTTATAAAACTGAACAGGTCTGACGGTAAAATTACATCAATTGCTGTTTCTGCTGCAGTTGTGGATGATGAAGAAGGAAATCCTTCATTCTGCGATGGTATAATTGAAGATATTTCTGAACAAAAGAAAATTGAAGAAAAAAAGGAACAGTTAATGATAGAATTACAGACATCTCTTTTATTTTATAATCAACCAATCGTAAATTTTTTGAAGCCATTATATATCTGTAACATGAATACTAAAATAGGAGAAACGGCAAAATTAATGACTAAAAAAGATACAAATGCAATATTAATAACAGATGACAGTGATAATCAACTAGGTATTGTCACTGATCATGACATGAGAGAAAGGGTATTGTCAAGGAACCTGTCATATGATGAGCCTATATTTAAAATCATGTCTTCACCTGTCTTATATATTTCTGACAGATCGCTTCTATTTGAGGCACTTACTGAGATGAATGAAAAACAAATCTCGAATCTGGCAATAAAAAACACTGAAGGAAAAATTATCAGCATTATTAATTATAATGAATTATCAAATGTTCAGCAATATTCTCCTGCTTTTCATATCAAACTACTGAAAAATTGCGAGGATATTGAAGAAATAAAAAAACTACAACTTCGTGTTCCTCAGATGATAAAATCGATAATTGAAACAGGAGGTGATTCTTCAAATATAACCAGGCTACTGACAACTATATCCGATATTATCACTGAAAAATTATTGGATATTGGAATTGAGAAAATAGGGAAACCTCCAATTGCATTTGCTTTTGTAGTCATGGGAAGTGAAGGCCGTAACGAATTGACTCTGGCTACCGATCAGGATAATGCCATTATTTTTGAAGATATCAATTCTGATCAGGATATTGAAATGATAAAAAACTATTTTCTGAAATTAGGAGAATTTGTATGCGATAGTCTTAACGAAGTGGGATATCATCATTGCAAAGGAAACATGATGGCAAAAAATCCAAAATGGAATCAGTCAGTATCAACATGGAAAAAATATTTCTCATCCTGGATGGTACATTTTGAACCGAATGATATACTGACAATAAACACTTTCTATGATTTAAAATTTTTATATGGAGAAGAAAATCTCGTTACAGATTTAAAAGACTATATAAATAACAAAATCATGAAAAAAGATACCTTCTTTTTCAATCTTGCTTCATATGCTCTAAAATTCAAACCTCCATTAAATATTTTCGGCTCAATTGTAACTTCAGGTAAGGGAGAGAATGATTTTTTTAACATTAAAGAATCAATAATTCCTTTGACAATCTTCGCTCGTTATAAAGCTCTTAAAAATAATATAAATGAAACAAGCACATATTACCGGTTTAAATCTTTGAGTGACAAAAATATAATTACTGCCAGTGAATTTAATAAAGCTGTTCAGGCATATGATTATTTAATGCTTATGCGTTTAAAAAACCAGACTGCCCAGATTGCTGATAATAAAGAACCTAATAACCTAATAAATCCTAAAAAACTTAATGACCTTGAAATAGGTATGTTGAAAAAAATATTTTCAGAAATTAATTCGTTTCAGAATAAAATGAACCAGGAATTCAGAGGGATGTTGTATTAGAACTGGTTCTACCGCTAACAGTATGAAGTAATTTTTAAGATATTTAACGAAAAGGTATTTATTTATAAGCCCTAAGAGCTTTAATATAAATAACCATTTGTGATTATATGAAGAAAAACGACTTATTCTCAAAATTCAGAGGATGGCAGGATAGATATGGCGCTTTTACATACTTCATAAACGAAAAAAGCAGGTTGATTGAATATGTAAAAAATCAGGAAGAACATCATAAAACGATAACTTTCAGGGATGAATTCATTACACTACTGAACGAACATGAGATTGAATTTGACGAAAAATATTTACTCTAATAACATTCAACCCCTTTGGTGTTGTTTCTATGGTAATTTATTTGCACGCCACATTAAATTGTGGCGTTATTCAAATTTAATCCTTTAGGATTACGAATGGAAAACTTAATGCGTTTTCACACAGTTAATAGTAGAACCTTAAAATTATTATTGTGTTCACTTCAAAAACTACAGATTAACAGATTTTAATGATAAGTTAAATCTGATATAATAAGCGATATCTGGTGGAATATTACTGGGCTATTTTAAATCGACAAAAAGTTAAATGACAATATTCGCATTAATATTTTAACGAATCACATCATCATTTTCAGAATATGAATCAGGTTCACTTTTAGGTTTTATTGTCAATACCTTAATAAAAAAAAATACGGCCAGACCAGCAATAATCGTTTCAGTAGATATCATAAATATTAGAGCAGATGTATTCATAACTTTATAGTCTGTTTTCTCGTTTACCTTTTCTATATGCAACTAAAATTAAACCCATTATAATAAAAAATAATAATAAAAGAAGAGCGCGTCCCAGATCGAGAAAAAAGATCCGGTTTGTAACTGAACCTTTGTAAAGCACATCTCCTGTTTTTATCATCTGACCGGCAATTACTTCAGGATTATCATCCAGATCGCAGGTTATAACAGATATTTTATCATCAATAGAGCTAATTACAATATTTCGTTTATCCCCAATTGAATAAATGCTATCTATTTTCCCATCTGATTCGGAATAATATTCATCTGCAAAATAGGATTTATTTGGACCAATACCTGAATGAGTTATTTGACCAAGAATAGATTCATTGTGCAGTTTCCAACCTTTAAAACTCAGTTTATTCCATTCATCTTTTGCCGGACGTATGAGTGATCCGAGAAAAACAGATATTAAAAGTATTGGTGTTATCCATTTAATTATAAATCTGAAAATTACAGGAACTTTAATATCTGCACCTGTAGTTATTTCAACCCATCCTTTTTTCATCCCGAAAACCCAGGAAAACAAAATTATTTCAATTGTCGCAAATAACACCAGAGAAACTGTTCCAGCCCAGTAGTCATATTCATCGAACACTCCCTGATTAAAAAAGAATACAGTAGGTAATCCGAATATTAAAATAATAACTCCAAATCCAATAGCAGCACTTCTTCGCTTCCAGTTAAATTCATCCTGCAAGAATGACATTACTGGTGTACCCATAGCCAGAGATGAAGTAATTCCTGCAAAAAACAGCAATCCGAAGAATGCAACACCTGCCATCACTGCCAGAATTGGCCCCCACTGCTGAAACAGAAATGGCATAGTCCGGAAGCCAAGTCCCAGCCCTCCGCTGTTTGCAAGTTCAATAACCCTGTCAATTCCAAGATAACCTACTGCAATTGGAATAATAATTGCAGATCCAAGAACTACTTCTACAAATTCGTTTATCCATCCGGCAGACATTGCGTTCAGAGCAATATCGTCTTTCTTCTTTACATACGAAGCAAAACAATGAACACATCCCTGACCCAATGACAAGGTAAAAAATACCTGTCCTGCTGCCGCCAGCCAGACTTTTGGGTTTAGCAGGGAATCATATTGTGGAGTCCATAGGAAATTCAACCCGACTGTACCGTCATTTATAGCTCCCTCCTGTCCTGCTTTAAGAAAAATTGCTTTTATAACCAGGAAAATCCCGAATACAATTAACAATGGCATTGCAATTTTTGCAGCCTTCTCCACACCACCACTCAACCCCCGGCTAAGAATCCACGTATTCAGAAATAAACATAACACAAAAAATACAACTGCTTCGAAAGGAATACCTGTTGTAGTAGTATAAATGTCAAGGTAATTATTGAAAAAATTTGAAACCTGATACTGGTCCATACCCTGGAATGTGCCCACAGCAGAATGATATACATATGACATTGTCCAGCTTTCGATATAGCAATAATAAGAAGCAATGGCAATATTTGAGAAGATACCGAAAACACCGGCATATTTCCAGAATTTTTTCACTCCCATCTTTTCAAATGTAAATGGGGTTGTATGATGGCCAAATTGTCCTCCATATCGTCCAATTGACCATTCTACAAAAAGAAGAGGAATCCCCATCATAAGGAAACATACCAGATATGGAATTATAAAAGCACCACCACCGTTTTGAATCGCCTGGACAGGAAAACGAAGAAAGTTGCCGAGACCAACTGCATTACCGGCCATTGCAAGAATCAGTCCTATACGCGACCCCCATGCTTCCTTATTAGTACTCATTATTAAAAATAAATCTTTTTATCGGCGATAAAAATAAAGAGATGATCTGAATCTGCAAAAAAAATATATGTTTATATATTGAGCAGGCATAAATTGCGTTTTTGTACCAATTTAAAATGTTCGCTATAAGTAAAATAAATATTATAAAAAAATACAATTATGTCCGGCGATGTAGTGAGATTTTCGAACTGTCGAAGTATAGTTTTCATTTTTTATGATAAAAATCGTTCATTCTCTTGACATTCCCTTTTAAATTTTGTACATTTATACCCTCAAAAATTAATTATATGCAACCAGTTCTTCGTTTTTATTTCTTTACAAGCAACCTCCCTGATTCCTCCCTGACATATTTTGAAAATTAAGTGATTTCAATAAATACCGTTTTTAATAATTTTAATTCATGAAACATTTTTTAACCATACTTGTATTTTTCGTTTGTATTTCTTCAATAAATGCCCAGTACCCTATAAAAAATATATTTACAATATGATAAACAAGTTAATACATTTTTATTTTCAGCGACTTTTTACCCCTCCCGATAACTATCGGGACATAAAGGGAGAAGTCGCTGAAAATCAGCCACCCTTTAGGGCAGGGGCAAAGCTGATTTTCAATAAATTTATTTTTTATAGTGCCCTGATTTTCTGTTTTGCACTTTGCAACCTGCAATTTGTAAAAGCCCAAAACCTCGTACCTAACCCGAGTTTTGAAGATTATACTATCTGCCCAGATAATTACTTCATGCTGCCAAATGATTGGTACACTTGCAGCGGGGATCCAGATTATTATAATGTATGTGATACCACAAACTCTTTTGGTGTACCCTATAATGGTTTTGGGTACCAGTTTGCTACTGATGGGAACGCATATTGTGGGTTTTACGCTTTATGTGTTTATGAATCTTGGTTTACTTACAAAGAATATTTAGGATGTGAATTAATATTACCTCTTGTTATTGGTCAAAAATATTTTATTTCATTTAAGATTAATTTTTCAGGACATCCAGCAATTGATTTAGCAGTTAATAATATTGGACTGCTGTTTTCGACACAATCATACCAAGATTATCAGCCTTATGATACAATTACTTGTATCCCAACTATTAATTTTGCGCATATACAAGATACAAATATTATTTTTGATGATATTTCTTGGACAACAGTTAAAAGTAGCATAATAGCTGACTCAAATTATCAGTTTATTGTAATTGGTAATTTTTATGATATCGAACATATAGATACAATATTATTAAATAATAACTATTTATATCATAAGGCTTATTATTTCATTGATGATTTGTGTATATCATCTGATTCAATTTTCTGTGAAAATAATACCTCATTAACTGATAAAATCCATATTCAAAATAAAATTTCAGTAATTCCAAATCCTTTCAATAATATCACGACTGTTTTGATAAATTATGAAGGAAAATTAAGAAGTATAAGAATTTTTGATTATACAGGAGTTGATGTTACGCAAAAAGTCGGTATATATGATATTACAGAAGGAAATAATAATCAATTCAATTTAAGTAAAGGTTCACTTACCGAAGGTATATACTTTTTAACAATATTTACCGATTATCAAACAATTTCAACTAAATTAATAATAACAAATTAAAAAATGGAGGTTTTATGAAGACAATTTTCAAATTTCAGTTAAAACAAATTATTTTACTTATTTTTTTACTTGTAGCTTTTTCCTGTAAGCAAGTTTTAGGACAGGGTAGCAATTATAAAACAGATGGCAACAATAATGGCGCGGACAATAATAAGCTTGGTTGGAAAAATAATGCAGACCTGAATATTGTAACAAATGATTCATCAAGAATTATTGTCAAAAAAGAAGGAGATGTGGAAATAATAAAAGACCTTGCAGTTAACGGAAAGATTACAGGTGACAGTATCCGTGTTGCTAAAGTAACCTGCGACAGCATGAATATTTCTCAGTATCTTACTGCAGACAGTATCCATGTCAATTCAATTAAGATTGGTGACAGTTCATTATGGATTGGTGGGTGGCCTACTGGTGGACCTTCCGATGTGATTCAAACAAATCATCAGGCGATAGGTTTTGGCAGATTGGCACTATTCTTTGCTAACATTCGGATTGGTGTGGGGACGGCTACTCCACCGTACAAATTAAGTTTATTTGACCGGAATTATGCAATACTAGGGGCGGCACCGGCAGTATTTGCCTCTTTTAATAACCAGGGATCAGGTACTTTTTCGGGAAATGGAAATACATTTGTAGGTTCTCAGACTGGTAAAAATGCTGCAAATAAAAAATATCTAAGTAAATGCTGAACAATTAAAATAATATCGTATCTTTTCTTCATGAAATACATTGTAACATTTTTAGTTTTTATTCTTGCCCTACAGGCAGCAAAAGGGCAAAACTTAGTGCCGAACCCGAGCTTTGAGCAATATGATACATGCCCGAATTTTTATGGTGGAAATAACTTATCTAATGGTTGGTATTCTTTCAGACCAAGCCCTGACTATTTTAATATTTGTTCTACAAGCTCTTTGGTTGGTGTTCCTTATAATGCATTCGGAAGCCAAAGTGCCAGTACGGGAAACGCATATTGTGGTTTTACAAGCTATCGTACGGATAATATTAATGAACTATTAGGGAGAAAATTATCAACTGCTTTGCTCCCTGGAACAAAGTATTATGTGTCAATAAAAGTTTGTTTAGCTGGTTGTTCTCCTTGTGGTATTGATAAAATAGGAGTTCTTTTTTCAACTGTTTCATATTGCGATTCTCTTGATTCTTTCAATGTTTGCTATTCTGCCCCTGCTCCTTTAACAAATTATGCTCCGGTTTATTCATCTCAAATTATTACAGACACCACTAACTGGACAACGATTACAGGATCTTTCGTTGCCGATTCCGCTTATCAATATATTATTATAGGTAACTTGTTCGATTATACTCATACTAATTATATATTATTATATGGAAATACTTCTTGCTTTAACAGTTATGTATATTATTATGTGGATGATATTTGCATGTCTACTGATTCATTAACATGCTATCAAACTAATGACATTTCGGAAAATTTAATTTCTAATGAAATCATTATTTTCCCCAATCCTTCAGATAATTACGTTTATATACACATAACAAATGATAACCACCTCACATTTACATGTAATATAATAAATATCTATGGAAAAATTATTCAACAATTAATAAATCCTTCAACGGTTGATGTTTCTGATTTACCGAATGGTATTTATTTATTTCAAATTAGAAGTGGAAATAAAATTTTAAATGAAAAAATTACAATTAATCACTAAAATCAAAAAATCATGAAAAACCATGCCTTTTCTTTTTTAATTACAATCATTTTACTTTTAATTGCAACAGTTGCTTTTTCCCAAAGTTGGGATAAAACGAAACCAAACATTTTGTTTGCTACTGATAAGAACGGTAATGTTTCTGATGTAAAAGTGGGTATTGGAACATCCACCCCAGTATATCCTTTGGACGTTAAAGGTCAAATTATTGTTGATAGCATACATGTTACAAACTTTATTAAGGTTGGCAATAATACGTTATATATAAATTTTCCTAACCCAAATGATTTTAGCTCTGATAATGGTGAGATGCATTTTGTCAATCAAAATATCCTTACTCCATTCGACATCAAAATCGGCATAGGTACCACATCACCTCAAAGCAAAATTCACTTGTACGATCCTGCTTTTGTTTACGAACAATTTACCAATGCAGCATTTTCAAATGGTTCAAAGTTAGGCAT
>JBDRPR010000482.1:0-3404 GCA_043826845.1 Bacteroidota bacterium | reverse complement strand
TTTTCTACTTTAAATCCGGGTTTTAAAATTATTTTTTTACCTGCTCGCATTGTTACATTTGCGTTTTCAGGAGTGGTGCCGTTTGGATTTCCAAAATCAGGATGTAACTTATTGTCAACAATCATATTGCTTACTTCAATGGTTTCAAAGGCCTGAATCGTTGCAGGATTAAAATTATTTCCCTCTATTGGATATCCAAAATCTTTTACATAAGGATAATATAAATTAGAAATTTTTATATCAATTAAATCCACAAAGCCGATTGGCTGTTCGTGTAGTCTATAAAGATTATAAAGGAGCATAAAATCTAAACCGTGAAAATTTCCGGTACCATCCCTAGTATTTCCATTTTCATCAAAGCCCTGTTGTTCTTCTTTTGTATGTCTGAATTTGTTGCTTGATGCCCATCCACCAGTTGGCTTTCCTGAGACAAATCCACAACATTCAAATTCAACTTGATTATTTGCATCCCATAAATATGGTCCACAACTGGGTGCAGTATTTAACTGATCTTCAACTTTTGATATACTTAAATATGATGTGGTTTTATCATTTATAATATCATAAAGGAGTAAATAAAATGTATCCCAGTTCCAAACTGAAGCAAGTGAATATATTCGAAATCCAGTTGTATTTACACCCCAATCCCAGGTATCACTCAATGCCGCTAAAACACATGCCATATGGCTATTATATTCATAAGGATTTGGGATAGATAAAGTTTGCCACATTAATTCTGCACTTGCTGTCTCTGACCAATTATCACTATATGGATAACTAAATATACTTTGAGCAGATTTTATTATTCCATGTGCAAAGGCAATAGCATTGTGTCCTCTTGTAACAATATCTCCATCTGGATCATATATTTTCCATTTGTCAGGTCCATAATCTTCATTTCTGTTTTGTACATACTCAACAATATTATTTGCATAATATTTTGACATTGAATGAAAATTGAAAACAATAGTATTTCCATCTAAATCCTCAAATCCTAATGCCATAGGTGGTAGCAATTTTCTTATTAATGCAAAACCCATTAATAAATGAATTGCCTGATCCTGACTCATTGCGATTCCATACTCATCTGGCAATTCTACATGTGAACTATTAATATATGTAGGAATACCAGGTTCTTTTGAGCCAAATAAATCATTCGCGGTTAAATCAGGATTCCTTTCATTAATATCAAATAAAGAATTGTTATAATACAATTCTGGATCAAATCTTACAAAAAATCCATCAACAGCAGCAGAACTTTTATACCAGGGTCCTTTAGTCTCACAATAATCCAGTCTTTCAAATGCTTTCATAGCATAATATAATTCAACTAGTGTTCTTTCAACATCTTGCCCATTTTGTCGCAGTAATTCATATTCGGTTGCAAGTACACCAAGGTACCATGCCAGATCAACTGTTTGATCTCCCATATGAAATAAAGTTAATTCTTTAAAATTTCTTACACTTGCAACATTACTTTCTCCAATATTATCACCAATTTTAACAAAATACTTCTTTAATCTGTTTCTATATGACCAATATTTTTCGTTGTTTGTTGATAAATCCTGACCAACGATTGAAGTAGTTACAAATAAAAATATAATAAAGATTATGTTTCTTTTCATTTCACTTGTTTTTAATGATTTAATTTCAATTTATATGTTTTATTATTATAAAATGTTTTTATATGAAAATCATTATCCGTCAATTTTGTTATTTCCCATGAAATATTTTTATCTGGTGAAATTGGCCCATTAATAATTGTATCGAAATCTGTTGCTACATAACCTATTCTTTCATCAAATTTTAATCTGATATTTTTATTGCTGTTTTCTAAATTCCATACTCCAAATATTGCAAAATTTGAATATACATCAGGTGGGTTTATTTTTTCAAATTCAATCCAAAGACCTTGACCACCATCTTCCATTGAAAATGAAATATTTGCATTATAATTATTATTTATGAAAAATGAAGTTGAGTCTATATCATTTACTAAATATTCAATATTATAATAGCGTCCTGTTAATCTGTTTTCTGCACTTCGAAAACTAATACATGGCCCCTCCTCATATTTTTTACAGCCAAAAAAAGACGATATCAATAAAATGGTTATAATTACCAGTATATTTTTTTTCATTATCACAATGCTTTAAGGTTATTTATTCCCTGTTTTTTCTGTCTCAAGTTGCTGTATTCGTTTTTCCTGTGCAATAATGTACAGGGTTAGTTCTTCGATTTTCCGCAGCAAAAGGTCATCCATTTCGCCTACTTTATAACCGTTAGCTTTAAACTCGGCAGCAGAAGGAACTTCGGGTAAATGTTTATTTAGTATTAAATAATTTTCAAGCTCATTCAGGTCTAATAAATGATAACCAGATTCAAAAACATAATCGGATGCAGGCACATCAGATATTATTTCAAATTCTTCGGCAAGAATTCTGCCTTTTACAGTTAGTTTTTCTGTTGGATTTGATGTCCCTATACCTACATTCCCTATAGAATTAAATATAATATTCCCAGCTGCTTCAACCCAGGCACTTCCCGTGGAATTAAGTATAATATCCCCAATAACATTAGTTATAGATAGGGCATTAGAACTTGAACTTCCATAACCGATCCAACCACTTCTACCCGAAGTGTACCCATTCTTGTATAACTGTATGTATGCATGATTTTCCCCCTCAAGGTTTAATATGCCAGCATTTCCATTTATATGGAGTTTTGTAGTAGGATTACTTGTTCCAATACCAACCTTTCCATCATTTTTTACGCACAAACCATTATTCCATGTTGTAATTTCACTATCAGCATCACCATTTCCTGCTGTTTGTATCTGTATGTCGCCGTGTTCCTCAAATTTTATCATTGAAACCTCACCTGCCCCAATACGTTTGGCTGTACCATCATATTTAAAATTTCTTGCAATCACATAAGAGCCATCCTGGTGAAATGTCCAGTCGTCGCCAATCTGAAATTTTTCATAAACTTCATTTGTTCCAATTCCAACTTTTCCAGTTTCGGTCAATGTCATAACGTTTCTTGTGGTACTGTTTTCGGATGAAGCGGTTTTGATATAAAATTTCTGATTTTTACTGCTTGTAATTAAATCCCACCAGGCTGTACGATCTCCGCTTGGCACAGTATTACTATTGTATGCTTCATCTTCAATCCTTACTACGGCAGATGCAAGCTCAGGCCCCTGTAGTACGCTGATATCTGTATATCCTTTTACATGTAGTTTCAGCGCCTGGTCGGTTGAGGCAGGTGCTCCTATTCCAACATTTTCCCATATTGTCTAACCGCCGTCAACATTTTTTTTGTCATTGTAATTACCAATACGTACATTATTCCCACTATAAGCATTGATTAATAATTCACAATTTTCCTGAGGATTTCCTGTC
>JBDRPR010000481.1:0-10002 GCA_043826845.1 Bacteroidota bacterium | reverse complement strand
ATAATATAGTAATATATCCTTGATTATCCTGGGAAGTTACGCCAACAAACTCTTCCCGAGTAACAAAGACTATTTCTTCACAATTTACAGAAACAACATCAGAATATTTATAAGTACCATCATAATCAGTTTGTTTTAAACGGTAATAAGCCCATCTGCCTGCTCCTTCCCAATTGTAAGATAAGTTATCAATAAATTCATAATATAAAGTAGTGTTGCTGTTGTCTGCACCCTGCATAGTTCCGACCTGTTCAAATACAGTTGCGTCCATGCTTTTCTCAATAGTGAAATAATCGTTATTCAGTTCTGATGCAGTTGCCCAGTTGCATTTTACAACTCCGGAAATGCAGGAAGCAGTGAAGGAAAGTAATTCTATGGGTAAAGTTTGTAATATACAAGGTACACATCCACCTATAACCTCTATATAAAAAGATGCATTTGCAGCTGCGTTGCCATCCACATACAAATAGTATTTTTGTCCAATAGTTAATCCGTTTAAATTAAATTCCATATTTGCGGTAATCCCGTTATTATAGACATCGTCGCTTGTATTATATCCATTCGGAGCAATATATGCAGCATTGTTGGTAGGTTGGTCGTCAGGACAACCGCCATTGGGGACAATAGTTGGTACAGCACATATGTCTGGCGCCTGAACAACAATAGCTTGTATATCAGAAGACGCTCCGCTATTCAATCCACTAATTGTAATTTTAGCAGAAGTAGCGCTTGCCGAAAAATCAAACCAGGCGCTATTGTTGTTAGCAGCATTCCAATCGCATCCGCTAATAATATTCCCCGGATAATTAGGATCAGTTTGAGAATATGTATTGTTGGTGCCTCTAATAACCATTCTTCCATCAATACATTCTGAACCGGAACAATCGTTGTTTGCAGTACTGCCTGTTACATCACTTATGGCAATTGGTGGTCCGAATATTAAATCAACACGTTCAAAGCTTATTTCGTCACCTGCAGTTTCATTTTCAATAATATCTAATAGCCAATTTCCATTTGGGTCGGATGCAGTATTAAAATTTGCAAACTCTCCATCTGTTGCAATTGCATAATACCCGATTGAAAACGGCCAATATTGCCCCTGAACTCCAACAGAATATTCATTTATTCTCTCTAATGATACATCATCTCTGAATTTTATATCTACCCACATAACATAAGTTGATGTTGTAGTAAAAGGGTCGGCAAGCATTATTGAAACACCCTGCGGATTGGTTAATTTTATCTGATAGGTATCCAAATACTTTTCACAGGAGGTATTTCCTAATTTTACATTTACCTGTTGTAAAACCCATCCGCTTGTTGATAACCCACCCGCAGGCAAACCTGTGGTTGTTATTGTTCTTTGTTGAAGGGATGGGAATGCGTTTCCGAAATTAGTACCACATGCAGTAGCCGTAGTATTCGAAAACATCGGGTTTATTGAGGTAGTGAAACTCCAGACGGTTCCTGTGGTTGTTCCGCAGGCATTCTTTGTATCTATTCTCCAGTAGTAAGTGGTATTATAAGCACCGGAATAATCATACGAATTAATGGTTTGGTTTCCGATAAATGCAGGAGGGTTAGTTGTTCCGAAATACACATCATAGGATGTAGCCGAAGATGTCGTGTACCAGATAAGATTGCCTGTAACACCCTCGGATGTTGCGCCATTGGCAGGTGAATATAAAGAAGAGACTGCAGGCGCTGCAGTATTAACAATAAAAGTGGAAGCGCTTGTTGCTATTCCCAGCGGTGTTGTTACAGAAACCGTTCCGGTTGTGCCGGCGCCAATGGTAGCAGTTATCTGTGTAGCAGTGTTGGTAAGAATTGCCGTAACAGCAGTACCCCCGATCGTAACAGAAGTAGCGCCTGAAAGATAGCAACCATTAATGGTAATTGTTGTACCTGTACATCCTTCTGTTGAACCCAAAGTAGTAATGACTGGAGATGCAACCTCATATTGTATGTTGTCAACACCATGATTATCGGAAGCAAATGAAGCGGTATTCCAAACTCCTTGGTAGGCAGATGCTGAAGATGCATAAGTAGCATCTGTTGCTGTTCCTCTGGATATTCCACCGGTAAAAAGTTCAAACTGGTCATTACAACTGCGTGTTACTTTAACTGTAACTAAACTTGTGGTAGCAGTACCATTGTAAGTTATTAAAGTTGTTGGCGAGCCATTATCCAGCCGTCTGAGTAAAAAATCTCCATTAGGTCCGTCAAAATAAACATAATAACCATCAGCCGCAGCATTACCAGGGTCTGAATTATCACTTGTCATAATAAAAAAATATCTTATATATGCACCACCTGTAACTTCTAAATCCATATCAAACTGCCATGCATCACAGGCAGTAATAAATGGAGTAGAAATCCTAGATGTTGTAGCTGTATTTTGTAGCTGACCTGCAGCTATTTGCCACGTACCTGCTTTAACAGTCCAAACAGGGCTGGCAGTATAATTGCCATCAGTAAAATCATCAAGTGTTGTCCATGTCTGCGCCTCTATGTATATTGGGAAGAGTATCATAAAAATTGCCGGTACTATTAGTATTTTCAGAAGATGCAGCATTTATCGGGATGTTTCCATGTGTTTAACTTAATTAAAGATACAAACATATTTTTGCTAAATTCGTGTGAATTTCAAATAATCCGTTCGTTTTTATAAAACAGAACAATTGTTTTATTCTAAATTAAGTCCACTTTAAAAAGAATGCAGATTTTCAGTGATTTTCCTTTAGAGTCTGTACTGACCTGTCAGGAGATTAAGGATGAAAAATTGTCGAAAACCAGAATTTGTACTTTTCAGAATTTATTCATAATTGAAATAGTAAAAATCAGGTAAATTTATTATGTTCGCATTTATAAAACAGAACATACTAAATCGTTTTATTTGATATTTTATATTAATATTGCTATCAGAATAAAGAATCCTGTACCATGAAAAAATTATATAGAAACTTTTAAAACAGAAATAATGAATAAATACGTTGTAAAAGGCTATAAACCTGTTTTAAATCTAATACAAACAGAAAAGGCAATTAAGCACATTAAAGATTATTTTGAAAATAATCTTGCAACTGAACTTAGATTGAGAAGAGTTACTGCTCCTTTAGTATTACTTAAAGGTACCGGAATTAATGACGATTTAAACGGTTTTGAAAAACCTGTGTCGTTTGAGGTAAAAGATTTGAATGCTACTGTTGAGGTGATTCAGTCGCTTGCCAAATGGAAAAGAATGATACTTGCCGATTACAAAATAAACCTTGGTTATGGTATATACACAGATATGAATGCATTGCGTCCTGACGAGAAACTTGATAATCTTCATTCAATTTACGTTGATCAGTGGGATTGGGAAAGGAGCATGAAACAAGAAGAAAGAAAAATTGATTTTTTAATAAAGATTGTAAAAGGCATATATTCGGTTCTCAAAAGGACTGAATTTGTAGTATTTGAAAACTATCCTGAAATTCCGCCGGTTTTGCCTGAAGAAATTACTTTTATTCACTCAGAAGAGTTATGCGAAATGTATCCTGAATTAACTTTATGTGAAAGGGAAAATATTGTTGCGAAAGAACATGGGGCTGTTTTTATTATCGGCATTGGAGGCGCATTACAGGATGGAAAACCGCATGATGGCAGAGCACCTGATTATGATGATTGGACAACAGAAACAGAGAAAAGTTTTAAAGGACTGAATGGTGATATTATTGTATGGAATCCGGTTTTATGCTGTGCTTTTGAGTTATCTTCAATGGGAATACGCGTAGATAAAGATGCTTTATTGCAACAACTTGAAATAACCGGTAATTTGGAGAGAACAAAATTGATGTTTCATAAACGATTATTAAACGGGGAACTTCCTTTTTCAATAGGAGGAGGAATCGGACAATCAAGGCTATGCATGTTTTATCTTAGAAAAGCACATATCGGCGAAGTGCAGGCAAGTATATGGGGCAAGGAAATTATTGATGTATGTGAAGAAAGTAATGTAGAACTGATGTAAGAAACTGTATTTGTCTTTAAAAGAAAGCGATAATGACAATTCCTGTTGAATATATATTGAATTTCATCCCTCTTTTTCAATGCATTTTTTTTGCATTTCTACTCTTTACTTTCAGAAATAAAAATGCAATATCAAATAGGATTCTTGGTGTTTTTATGATTATCAATTTTTTTGCTTACCTGTTATCATTTCTTGATATTATTAAACTTTACGATTATGCAATATATAGCTGGTATTATACAATTCCGCTTATGCTGGCAGGAAACCCTGTTTTATTTTTATATATACGTGCTCTTACAACAGAAAATTTTAAATTTAAATTGTACGATATTTTACATTTTCTGCCTGTTTTTATTGTACTGTTAATTAATATTACGACATTCGGGACTCTTTCATACAACGATAAAATATTATTGGTTAAAGGTATTTTTTCGGCACAGAATGTTTCTGTTTCTGTTTATATCGAAACATACTATTGGGCAAATATTTTATACAATATTCAGGTTCTGGGGTATTCGTTCCTTATGATTCTTCTCCTGAGAAAACATAAAAAGAATATTGAAAACAACTTTTCATTCAAGGAAAAAATTTCTTTGAACTGGCTTAAAGTTTTCATAGTGATTTATATAATTTTTACAATGTGGGAAGTATTAACTTATTACTTAACATTTATTAAGCCAAATTCTTCATTATATATAGTCGTTGTAATAGTATTCTACACTTTTCTTGGTTATTTTGGATTAAAGCAGTCTGACATATATATCATCCGCAATATTGGGAATATTCCATATCCGCTAATTCGCCATGGTAATGCTGATATTATTAAAGGAGTTGATAATAGCGCCATTGTTGATGCTGAAAAATCATATACAGGGGCTGAAGTTGTGCATGTACCGGAACCAGAAATCAGAAAAAAAGAAATAAAAATTCCACTGTCAAAAGAAAAACAAAAGGAAATAATTGAAGCAATAAATAAATTAATGGAAGAAGAAAAGGTTTTTCTGAACAGACAGTTGTGCCTGAATGATTTTGCTTTCAGGTTAGGGGTAAATAAAAATTACATATCTGTTCTTATAAACGAAACCTATCAAAAAAACTTCTTCAATTTTGTAAATGAGTTCCGCATTAAAGAATCTCAAAAATTACTTCTTGACCCACAATATAACAGCTTGTCAATAGAAGGGATTGCAATATCCTGTGGCTTTAATTCAAAATCAGTTTTTAATCCGGCATTTAAAAGTTATACCGGACTTACTCCAACAGAATATAAAAAACGGCATTTAATATAGGAAAAAAAATGATTAGAAATAGTGTAATAATGATAAAACCATACATTTTCGTATTAATAGATTAGTTAGTTTCGCGTATGCAAAACGGAGCACCTCAGGATTATGAAATAATTCTGGCAAAAGCGAAGTTTAGATCGAAAACATAAAAAAAACCGAATCAGTGTAGCATCAGAGCTCAATTATAATCAAGAAACAAAATATGTTTCTTTGTAAGGTTGAAAAGTATAGCTTGTGCATTTAAATCCAGATAATATTTATTTGTTTTTTATCAATTTATACCTGAAATATTCATTACTATTGTTTATTATAGTGACAAAATATACTCCTGCCGGAAGTTCTTTTACAGAAAAACATGCAGAATTAGTTTTTCCTTTAAGAGAATATCTTTTAATAGTTTTTTCATGAATATTTGTAATAGTCAGTTCATCTAAACCAGTACTAAAAATAATTGTCAGAACATCATTTACAGGATTAGGAAATATTTGAATCAGGTCTTGTTTAGTAGTAACTTGAACAGTAATAATACTCGAAAAGCTGTATTTACCGTCATAATCTGTTTGGCGCAGCCGGTAATATGAAATGCCTGATAAAGGATTATAGTCAGTTGCGTCATAGTGTAGTATTAGATTGCTATTACCTGCACCTTTTACAGTCGTTATCTGTTCAAACTCATTTCCACCGGAGTTTTTTTCAACAGTAAAGTAATCGTTGTTCTTTTCAGAAGCAGTTGCCCATTCCAATAATACTTTATCGTTTACAAACTGACCTGTAAAGCTAAGAAGTTCAACAGGCAGCGGAGTTGAAGATGAAGAAGATGCAATAGTAAAAAAATTACCATCTGTAAAATTGGCATCTGTAAATGTTACCACCGGAGGATTCCATGTTCTGCCTGTTGTATATTGTGTAGCATCAGTAAATGTTCCGTCAGCATCAATAAGCAAGACTAAATCATCACCTGAATTCACCGAATAACCTGTCAGGTCAAATGAAACGGACACTGTTCCCGGATCATTGGTCTTGCTTAGCCTCCAAACCCGGTTCATCCGGTTATTGATTCCTGGCGGAACATCAGTTGTGTTCAATACCGACGAAGCATCGTCATGTCCCCATAAAAGATAATCACCATTATCTAAGCTGGAAGCGTTATTCATTCTGACAATACTTGATCCTTTTGCATCCGTATGAAAATTATTTGCGTCTTCTCTTCCGATACCGGCTACTTCATTCCCATGTGTCGCCGCGTATGAATATTTTTGGCTCCCGGCGGCAATAGCAATATTATACTTTGCAGCCAGGTAATTCTCTATGATGATCCGCTGTGCTGTGTTCAGATCATTATTATATAAAACTACTTCTGCTATATATCCTTTTATTCCCTGGTTTGCTAAGGTAGCATGTCTTCCTATCTGTATTACAGGTGGTGTAAGATCCCCATCAGCATCTGCGATTGAATTTTCCATTGTACTGTTAACATATATCCTGTATGAAACTCCACGTTCCCGCATATAATCTGCAATCTGGAATGATGTTGTGGAAACGGTTGATGTAGAAACAGGACCGCCTAAACCGCCACCGCTATTGTCTCGTTTTTGGAATCCAATTTTATTGGTGTTCACGATTTTCAAACCTGCAAGTTCATTTGTTCCTGTTGTTCTGTCGATTATATAATCCCCGCTACCATTAGTAACAGCTCCGGCAGAGTAGAGAGTATCTTTAAACACAATAAAATAGGTAAACCCTCCTGTGCCAGAAATACCTAATGCACCGGGAGCTATAAATGTATTACCGGTGAATCTTATAGCAGGTTGGCTATTTACAATATTCTCTTTGTAAACAGGTCTGTTACCGACAGTAGCCTGAGAAGCATGGTTTGAATTGCCTGACTGATCATTCCATTGCCATACAGCAGATCCGTCGGAAACAGGTGTTAAGCCTGCATCACTATATACATCGGCGTTTGCTTTCAGCCATAGTTTGTTTTTTGTAGGATCACCAACACCTCCAGGACCCGTATAGCCAAAAACATCATTATCCAGAATAGTATATGTATAAACAGTATTAACCCCAAGAGTTGCATTGGTCGGAGAAGATAATGTAATAATAATTGTTTCGGACAGTTCAACAAGGGCATCATCAATGATGTCGGATGTTATATTATTGGAAATATTTCCATCTGTTATTATAATAGTACCACTAGCCAAGTTAAAATCTATTCCTCCTCCTGATGCAGTTCCAGTTACAGTATAATTTACACTTGCATTCAACCCTGATATCACTGACAGATCAACCTGAAAATTAACCGGAGTCAATGATTCTGCACCGCTGGAACCGGTTGCACTAAACTGAATAGTCGGAGGTGAATCATTATCATTTATAGTGTAAGTATAAATAATGGGATTTGTGCTTGATAAATTTCCGTTAGTTGGATTAGTTAATGTGATAATAACTGTTTCATTCGATTCATATAAAGCATCGTCATTGACAGATATAGAAATGGTGGTCGTTTGGTTATTTGGAGGGATTGTGGCTGTACCAGTTCCAAGTAGTGTATAGTCAACACCACCTCCAGTAGCTGTACCACTGCTTACATAATAATCAACGGTTGTAGGATTAAAAATATCTATTTGAGATGCATCAATGGATATGGTAATATTTACAGGCGTAACATTTTCATTTCCGCTTGAACTTGATGCTGTAAAATAAATTTTTCGGGAGTTGTCATCATCATGAATTGTATAGGTATGAATAGTAATTGTTCCTAAGTTAATACCGGAGCCAGGATTTGTTAATGTAATTGAGAATGTTTCATCGTTTTCAACAAGCACATCATTATTGATTGTAATAGTAATTACTTTAGTCATGCTGCCTGCAGGGATAATTGCAGTGGCAGCGGGAACTGCATTATAGTCACTAGGAGCGACTGCAGATCCATCGGTTGTATAGTAATCTACCGTAGTAGATACATAAGGAATGTAATTAAGCGTTATAGTGATACTGGCATTAACAGGTTCAAATCCGCTGGATAAAGCGGAAGAGAATTGAACTACCGGCCGTACAATACCAATAGATATATAATCGCCATTACTAATATCTAAAGTTGAAATTTCAAAATATTGATTTGCTCCGGTTGAATATAATTCATAAACAGATGCCCCGCTACTGAAGTCACCATCAGCATCTGTTAGGAGGACAAATTTAGAATAGTCAGAAGGGCGTGCTGGGAGCAAAGTGGTATCAACCGTAAATTTAACAGTGCCGACTCCGTCTCCTCCTCCGCCATCTGTTTCATTTAGCCTCCATTCACATGCTATTCTTTTTATATCTGTACCTGAATTAGGTGCTTCAGTTGCTGTCCATGATGATACAGATGCATTGTCGTGTCCAAAAAGCAGATAATCACCGTTACTCATGCTGGTTGGAGTGCTGACCTCAAGGATATTTGCTGACATAGCATCAGCATGTATATTACTTGCATCTTCACGCCCAATGCCGGCAACATCATTTCCATGTGTGCTGCCATAAGAATATTTATTATTTGATATGGTCAAGTTGTATTTTGCTGCCAGATAACTGTTAATAATATTAATCTGTGCATTATTAATTTTGTAATTAAAGATCATCAGTTCTGCTATATATCCTTTAAGTCCTCCATTTGCTGTATTGCAATGCCTCCCAATTCTGGGGATAGGAGGTGTAAGGTCTCCGTCTCCGTCGGCTATGCTACTTTCCTGTGTACCATTCAGAAATAATCTGTAAGCTGTTCCTCTTTCACGCATATAATCAATAAGTGTAAAAGAAGAAGTGGAAACATTGGAAGTGCTAACAGGTCCACCTAACCCTCCGCCACCATTATCACGTTTCTGGAAAGCATATTTGTTAGTGTTGGCAATTTTAAGGCTGGTCAGTTCGTTTGTAACGGTTGTCCGGTCAATGATATAATCACCAGAACCATCAGACATTCCACCTGCTGAGTAAGATGTTGTTTCAAATAGAGTTATCATTGAAAACCCTCCGGTACCCGGAATACCTAAAGAACTAGGATCAATGTACGTGTCGCCAGTAAACTGGATAGCAGGTTTACTATTTATTATATTTGATTTATATATTGGTTTGTTAGGAATGTTGGTCTGCGTGGCATGATTTGCGTTTCCCGAATTATCATTCCATTGCTGAATTTTGGCCCCGTTTGTAGCAGGAGTAACACCAGCATCACTGAATACATTTCCATCGGCTTTTAACCATAACCGGTTTGATGTTGAATTACCAACCCCGCCGGGTCCTGTTTGCGCTAATCCATCAGATATTAAAAAAAGCAGACAGATAATGAATATTAAAAAAATGGTATATTCACGATAGTTTTTCATACAGGTTTTTTCACTTCCCTTATATCAGGTAAAATTAATAAAATATACGTAAGAATATCTGAAAAATCAATTTTTTTTGATTAAGCTTTATTATTCAATGATAAAATCAATTATCAAATTCTTTCATTACAGTTAAATCGGAATAAACATACCATTTACTTTTTTTTCTTATTACGTATTGGAAACAACTATGATTTTAGTCTAATATAAATTTATGCATAATTATATTTTTAGAGATTGTAATTTTCTCATAATCATTATCCAGGTATTTGTTTATAAGTTTTACCTCCAAAGTTATTGAAGTGTCCTGCAATAATAATTCACAGTTATTTGTTTC
>JBDRPR010000480.1:0-3602 GCA_043826845.1 Bacteroidota bacterium | reverse complement strand
ATCATTATCATATATTTTTATTATTAATTTTATTATTGTATTATTATATGTGACAATCAGCCTGTTCCCTTATAAAATTCCTGCATTAACAATAAAAAACAGAATTCAGGTTACTATGCTGGCTCTGATACTTTTTTCACTTATATTAATCGGAGGAGGATCTATTTATTACAATATTAAACAATATGATAAAACTCAACATTCTAATATTACTGAAAAAACACAATCAGTATTAGTTGAACTTGAGCATAAATTCGGTGACTATCAAAATTTATCTGAAGAGAATTTTGAATATATTACCTATCTACTGATTAAGTTTTCTAATGTTTTCTATTCAGACATAAATCTTTATGATCAAAATGGAAATCTTCTCGCATCAAGCAGACCTGAAATATTCAAAAAAGGATTGCTGAGTAATAAAATGAATCCTGAAGCATACTATCAACTGAAAATAAACAGAAAATCAGAATTTGTTCATGATGAAACTATTGGCAAATTAAAATACCTGTCAGCATATGTTCCTTTTCGAAACTATATGAACAAAGAGCTGGCTTATTTGAATTTACCATATTTTACAAAGCAGGATGCGTTAAAAACTGAAATTTCAAATTTGGTTGTTGCAATTGTAAACAGCTATTTGTTGTTGTTTCTAATCACTACCTTTTTGGCTGTCATTCTGGCTAAAAATGTAACCAGACCATTAAGATTGATACAAAAAAAATTCCGTGAAATTCAATTGGGGAAACAAAATGAAAAAATTTTCTACAACAAAAAGAATGAAATTGGGGATTTGGTTTTAGAATATAACCGGATGGTAGATGAGCTGATGAAAAGCGCCGAGCTTCTTGCCCGATCTGAAAGAGAATCTGCATGGAGAGAAATGGCCAAACAAATTGCTCATGAAATTAAAAATCCATTAACCCCAATGAAACTTAGCGTACAACACTTACAAAGATCATGGTTGTCGAAGGATAAAAATTATACCAAGCTCCATAATAAAGTTACACAAACACTAATAGAACAAATTGATACATTAAGTTCAATAGCTACCGAATTTTCAATGTTTGCCAAGATGCCAAAGAATAATAATGAAAAAATCAATATTATAAACAAAATCAATAATGCCATCAATTTATTTGCTGATACTGAAAACATAACATTCAATATGCAAATTTTTTCTCAGAAAGAAGTGTATGTCAATGCTGATAAAGAGCAAATAACCAGGGTGTTCAACAACCTTATAAAGAATGCAATTCAATCTATCCCTCAGAATGAAAAAGGAATAATTAGTATTGACGTGGTCAGGGAAACAGACAGAGTAGTTATTTCTGTTAAGGATAATGGATCTGGCATTGATGAGAATCTAAGAGATAAAATTTTTGAACCAAATTTTACAACTAAAACAAGTGGAATGGGGCTGGGTCTTGCAATGGCAAATAGTATTATTGAGCAATCTGGTGGTGAAATATGGTTTGAAACTGAAATTAACAAAGGATCTGTGTTTTATGTAAGCCTTCCTGCTGTTGAAGATTAATATATAATATGGTGGTTTATCAGATTGCTCCCACCGCCGTTGCGCTTTGGTGGGTAAAGGTTGATAGTTTAATTCTATGTAATACAATTTTCATCTTGACCCCCTGAGCGTAGTCGAAGTGTCAACTTTTAACTTTAGACCCTCCAGTCTATTTCAGATAATCCGTTTTGCGTTAAATATTCATTTGTTTTTGAAAAATGTTTGCATCCGAAAAAACCGTTATATGCCGAAAAAGGAGATGGATGAGCAGCTTTTAAAATATAGTGTTTTGAAGTATCTATCAGCAATTCTTTTTCATGAGCATATCTTCCCCATAAAATAAAAACCAGATTTTTCTTCAAATCAGATGTTCTGCGAATAATAGAATCTGTAAATTGTTCCCATCCTTTTCTCTGATGTGATCCTGCAGTATTAGCCCTTACAGTCAATGTCGCATTAAGTAATAACACTCCTTGTTTAGCCCATTTTTCCAAATTACCATGTGTGGGAATTCCTATTCCAATATCGTTATACAGTTCTTTAAAAATATTTACCAGAGACGGGGGCTTCTTTATTCCTTCAGGAACAGAAAAACACAAACCATGTGCCTGCCCTGGTCCGTGATAAGGATCCTGTCCGATAATTACGACCTTTACATTTTCAAATGGCGTATAGTCAAAAGCTGAAAATATTTTATTACCTGGGGGATAAACAGTATATGTTTTTTTTTCAGTCATAAGAAACTCCTTAAGCTGGAGAAAATAATCTGCTCTGAATTCTTGCATTAATATCTCTTTCCAACTGTCATGTATCTTTGGATTAATTTCAGTCATATTTATTGTTTTTTCTTCATAACTTCTGTTTGTACCTGAATAGATGTTTTATGCACAAGTTGCAACAGATTTTTCACAAAATCATCAGGCAACTTAAGTTTTTTTCCCAGATCAGTTCTGGTTTTTATAATATCTTCCCATCGTCTGAGATCCAAAATAGTAACATTATGTTCGTTTTTATATTTGCCTATTTCTCCAACAACATCCATTCTTGATGCAAGTAATTCAATTAGCTGAAAATCTATTGAATCAATTTGGTCACGATATTTCTCAAGTAAACTTTTAAATTCAATATTTGTCGAATCACTCTGACGAAAATGCAGATTATTAAGAATTTTCTCAAGATCAACTGGCAATAGTTGTTGTTTAGCATCACTTTTTGCAATTTCAGGATTATAATGTGATTCTATCATTAAGCCATCCATATTCAGGTCTAACGCTTTTTGGGAAATTTCTTCAATATACTTTGTAGATCCTGAGATATGACTTGGATCACATATTACAGGAAGATCGTGAAAGCAGGTTTTTAACTCAATGACTATTTCCCATTTAGGGATATTACGGAAATTGGTTTTTTCGAAAGGATAAAATCCCCTGTGAATTGCGGCAATTCTATTGATTCCTTTTGCATATATACGTTCAATTGCACCACACCAGAGTTCAAGATCAGGGTTTACCGGGTTTTTTATCATTACCGGAATTTTACAGCCATTTAATGCTTCTGCTATTTCCTGCACAGAAAATGGATTTGAACTGGTTCTTGCACCAATCCATAATATATCCACACCATACTCCAGACATTTTTCAACATGCTTTGGATGTGCAACTTCAACAGTTGTAAGAAATCCATATTTGTCCTTAATTTCCTTTAACCACTTTAATCCCTTTAATCCCACGCCTTCAAATGAATCGGGTCTTGTCCGTGGTTTCCATATCCCTGCTCGCAGAACCTTAATTCTTTCAATCTTTTTTAATGCACCGGCAGTCAGATCAAGCTGTTCATAGGTTTCAACACTGCAGGGACCTGAAATAATCAGAGGCTTTTTAAATGATCCGTCAAACCACTTATCAAGAGACAAAAAGACATCGGTTTGTTGCATAAAATATAAATGCCTGTTTAAAATATTTAAGTTTATAAAAGTAATGCTTTTTACAAAATCAGACATTTTTTATTTTTTCATTTTTTTTTAAGCCCATCTTGCTACAAAATAACTGACAATAATAAAGGTTATGTTTTAGAATAATGTGGGAATATA
>JBDRPR010000479.1:0-3179 GCA_043826845.1 Bacteroidota bacterium | reverse complement strand
TGTAATTAACTGTATTAATCATAAATAAAATGAATATGAATATAATTCATTTGTACTAAACAATAACTTGAATTAAGATGTTATAAAAACTGATAATAAGCTATATACAGCATGTTTAATATTCAATATTTTACACAATTAGCCATTTTGAATACATTTGTAGCCGATATGCTTTATTTATTAATTTAAATGAACTCGATATAAAACTGATTGGATGATTAATATAATATGTAATTATAACCATATAATATTGATATCAAATGTGAATTAATTTCTTTGATAAATTCAATTAAATATAGCCTTTTTTCATAGTTACATTTGTAACAATGATTATATATCGGTTTTATCATGTTACATATCTAAACACGATGCGCTTTTTCTGAAAGGTGTGAAATTTGATTTAAGGAATGAAAAGATCAGAAATGAACTTTTGTATTGGTGAGAAATATTTCCTCTTAAAATGAAAATTTCAGGGGTTTAAATAAAAGCCTGGCTCCTTCCCTATTTCTCATAAGTATTTGGATTTATATATAACCTGTATTTTATACGACTATGGGTTTTAAAAATCATTTTAAGCATTAATTATCTTATGATGTGAACATTTAAGGTCTCATCCATTCTTTGATATTATGCTTAGGGAGATTAACTATATAGTTGTTTCCCTGCCAAATATATTCAAGTTTCAGCGAATCTCCTTCAGGAAATGCATTATAATCATGGGGATGATAAGAAAAAGAAATTGTTTTTTGATTTCCATCTTCAGTATATTTTGGTTCGGGAAGAAGAGAATCTCGCAATAGAGCTTCGTTGGAGATACCCATATGAGGTCTATAGCTACGAAACATAATTGTCAGAGTATCGAATTCATTAAGGTTTAGTTTTTCATAAAACTGACTTGTATCAGGAACAAGACCAGTAATCTGAGCATTTTTACACATCGAAGAAATTACAATAGTTGTACTGGTTGTTGTACCTCCCATTGCGACACCACTGCTTGAGATAATGGTATTATATGCAAGACCTTTAACTATTTCCTGAGCAGAAAGATTAAAAAATGAAATAATTAAAATAAATATAAATATAGTTCTCATGCTTAATTTTTGAAATATGATACAATATTAAAGAATTTCCATATTAATCTAACAGTAGCATATGAAAAACTTCGCTGTTCAAAATTCGTTGATCTTCAATCGTTAATCATTTAACTAACAAAATGTCCATTCATTAATGCTTAACCATTTTCTTTATCCCCACTCTTTCTTCAGATTTTACCTTAATCAGGTATGTACCTCCGGGTAATTCTGAAGTTGAAACTGAACAATTGTTTCCGGTTACTTTTGCTGAATATGCTTCTTTGCCCAATATGTTGAAAATTCTTATTTCGTAAGTTGAGGTATTTTTAAAAATAAATTCTATTTGATCCGAAAATGGGTTTGGTATCGCCTTAAAATCCATGTTCTGGTAGCCGGAATTATCTTCTATTCCAATTATTGATATAGGATTACCGATAATTGCCGTATCAGAAATAGTTACCAGAGCAATATTTGTAATAACAGGAATATTGTAATCAAAATAAATATAGGCTGTATTTTCAATTATTGTTCCATTTGATAGAGAATCATACGGAGCAATCTTAAACTTGACAAAGCCATGACTGTTTTCCTCATCTGTAGTACTGTCCGGCAGATTGATATTAAAGAATTGGAAGAATAATACAGGGCTGCCCTGTCCTCTTACATCAAAAGTATATGGATGCGAACTAATTCCTTGCTGAAAAGTTGAAATATCAAGATTTGAAGAAAGTGTATCTACTACAACAACAGTATATGCAGTATCTGAACCTGTATTCTGAAAACGTATAACATAATCGAGCATTGTTCCTTGCAATAGATAATTATTGTCAGTAATTCCCTGCGGACTAACGCTTTTATCGTTAGGGTCGTAACTGTCAAGTATCATCATACAATCAATTTCAATTTCTGGATCTGTATCATCCATAGGCATCGAATTCACAAATCCGTTACTAATTGGAGTACTACCATCTCCGCATGCTTCAATGGTTTCATTTGGATGGCTGTTTCCATGATGATTCGGATGCTGGTCTGCTTCTAATCTGTACGTTCTGCCATCAGCAGGAATATCTATCACCAGTTCTTCCTGACCGTTTAATTGAAATGTTCCGGTATAAACAAGTAAATTGTCAGCATAAATTCTATATTCAGATGGTATCTGCATATCTCCGCCACCTACATCACCAGTATTGGTAATAATAAACCGTACAATAGAATCACTGATACATTCTCCTTCAACCATGACCGATGAGTGATCCCATGCGTTGTATGAAGCAGTATCCAGACTATTTGCACAATCGTTTGGTGGTGTTATCCAGACTTCGGTACATTGTGTCAAACCCGTAATTCCGGGAATACAGGCAACCGAATCAATAATATGAATATCTCCGCAATCACCTTGTGCCAGAGTTCCAATATCAAATACATAATTACCAAGACTATCTGTTGTGTAAGGATAATCAGCACTAACAATACTCATAAAATCAGGGAAATGAACATGCACCTGCGTGTTGACCGCATCGGCAAAACCATCATTGCAGTAATGGATTAATGTGTTGTTTGTAAAACATCTTCGGCGCCTGTCGCTATTTATATCAATTGTCAAATATTGACACGCAATGGCTTCATTATAGAAATCAATATTTGTCGTGTCCATTCCCAGAGTATCAAAATATATTGTATAATAATTTGGAATGGGACATAATGGAGTAATTAAAGGGTTGTTTAATACTTGTACTATGATATATGTTCCTGTATCAGTTATAATAGTATAACTACCTGAGATTTCAGTTAATCCATAATAATTATTATCATCTGTCTTTACAATTATATTATTGATGCCTTGTTCTGAACCATTCATTACGCAATTATCATCTGCAACAACTTTTCCAGTGATTGTCTTTGGATATGTAATTCCATATAAACAATTTGAACTATATGATGCATTAGAATCAACATTAGGCCAATTAGCCTCTGACCATATTGGGTCATCTACTTCAATACAAAACAGGTTTGGATTATTATAGGCTAAAAAGTCCGACGATGTAGCAAAATTATAGTTGTTTCCGTTCTTTGCGTTTAACATGTTTAGCTGATTTGAAGAACAAT
>JBDRPR010000478.1:0-9072 GCA_043826845.1 Bacteroidota bacterium | reverse complement strand
AGGGAAACCTCCATTTCTTAAAATTAATGAAGAAAACTGTTCAATTTGTTTATCTTTAAATATTTTATGATCAAAAGTATTTTTACCATATTTATTTCTTGCAAATAATCTTAAAGCTTTTTGCCCCATTAATCTACGCTGACCATTAATACTTATGCCGGATATTTGATTGAAAGCTAAAGTTCCATCATTTTCATACATTTCAATATTTACAGGTCTTTCCCAGTCATCGTGCCAATAATTTGCAGTTATACCCCATCCTGATATTCCATTTGTACCAACACAATATATTCCAATTGTGTCTCCCCATAAATTTTCAGGTTCTGTAGTTATTGAAATTACAGGTAAATCATGAACATTATCAATAAAATAAGTATTAGTAATAACAGAACTTGGAATTAATAAAGTATCAAAAGCATTAGCCCGAATAATAGTTGTAGAATCAATAATAATTGGAGAAGAATATGAAATTGAATTTTCATCGGGAATTGAACCGTTTAAAGTATATTTAATAATTGCTGTTGGGGAAGAAGAGGATAATGATATAGTTTGTTGTCCTGAATAAAAACCACCAGAAATTGAGAATACCGGTTCATCAGCATATTCAAGTTTAGTGTAGCAAATTTGCGAATTATTTGAATTACCGGGAGTTGGAATATAAAAGAAACCCCATATTGAATCTCCATCAAAATTTCTACCATAAGAAAGATCGGCTACTTGAGGGCGATATTTTATTGAATCTAAAAGTATTAATCCTGGAGAATATAGTTTAATTGTTTCTCCATCTTTGCTTAGATTGAAGTTAGTATGTACTGAATTTAATACCGTATTCATTCCGTCTGCCCAGAAAATATAATATCCATTTGCAGGAATAATTGTATTTAATGGTATTTGCCATTTTGTTGGTTCAATGGGGTCATCTGTTATAAAATACCCATCTAAATTAATATCAGATGTCCCTGAATTATATATCTCAATCCAATCGGAAAAGCCTGTAAAGTCAGGATCATAATTAGTTTGAGTGTTCGAGGTAAGAAGTTCGTTTATATATAGTTGTCCAAATAAATGATTAATGTTTACAATAATAAATAATATTAATAATATTTTCATTTTACTAAAGGTGGATTTGTAAATATCAAGATAAATTTCTACAGGTTAAAAGTAGGCAAAAAATTCATAACATAAAATATTACATTGACATTTTATAACAGATGATTTAGTATTCCTAAAATCTTAATCCAACAACGACAATATCATCAATTTGTTGATATGGAATTCCGTTCTCGCGGTTAATATGTGATTTCCACTCTTCAATAGTATTGTCAAGAACTAGTTTTTGTTCTGACATCGATTTATCAGCATTATCTAGAAATATTTGTTTGAAAGGTTTATACTTGAATTTCTTGCCATTAGGACCACCAAACTGATCGGCAAAACCATCGCTGAACATATAAATACAATCGCCTTCTTGCACTTCAATTTTCTGACAGCTAAAATCATCAGCTTTTATATGAATTCCAATTGGCATTTTATCGCCCTTGTATTCTATAAGTTCACCTGATCTAATAAAATAAAGTGGGTTATTAGCTCCGGCAAATTCAACATAATTTTCTGTTCTGTGCCAGGCAATAAGAGATATGTCCATACCATCTTTTTGCTCACCTTCTTTTCCTGTTTGATGTAATGCAGAGATTACATTCTCTCTTAATTGATTCAGGACATCTGCAGCACTTTTTACTTCAGGCTTATTTACAATTTCATTTAAAAACGATAATCCAAGCATGCTCATGAAAGCACCAGGGACACCATGACCGGTGCAATCGGCAGCAGTTGCCACAACAATATCCGAATGTTTGAATTCTTTTATCCAGTAAAAGTCTCCGCTTACAATATGTTGAGGTTTAAAAAGAATAAAATAATCTTTAAAAAGAGTTTCAGCCAATTCTACCTGAGGTAAAACAGCCTTCTGAATTCTGCCTGCATAAGTAATGCTATCAGTAATTTCCTGTTTTTGAAAGGTTATCAATTCATTTTTCGCTGCCAGAATTTTGTTTGACCTTTTTTTATGCTGCAAACTGCGTAATATGACACCTGCTGAAATTAAAAAAAGGAGAGCAATTACTGCTAAACCATAAGTTTGTTGTTTTCTTTTATTTGCTACAATTTTTTGTTCCCTTACTTCTGCTTCAGATAATTGCAACTGTTTCTCTTTCATCTCATTTTCATACAATGCCTGTACTTCATTTATCGTTGTAAGATTATCTGCTCTTAACAAGCTGTCTTTGTATGATGTAAATAGCTTATAATACTTAAAAGCATCTTTAAAATTTTTAATAGAGTCATTTACAATAGAATATTCCTGATAATAAATCAGGTATAAATAAGGAGTTCTTACTTCATTTACCATTTCAAATCCCTTATCAAGATGTTCTAATGCAAGTTCATACTTTTTCATTCTCCTATAACATTCTGCTATTGAACCAAGGTTAGTTGCTATTTCTTCCCTATTATTTAATTCTATATTTGTTTTAAGTGCATTATTTAAATATTTGAGTGCATCATCAAATTCTTCACTATTCATATAAATTGTACCAATATTGTTTGTTATTTGTGCAATCCCAAGTGCATATTCAATTTCGCTAAAAATTAAAGAACCTTTTTCAAGATTTTCAAGGGCAAGTTTTTTGTAAATATCTTTTTGCAATATTATTTTTTCAAGGTGAATTGAATCAGTTTGTTTTGCAATATCAAAATATTGAGTCGCTTTCTGATCATATTGTATTCCAATGGCATTGTATGTCTCTCCAATTTTAAATTGATTGTCATTATCAATATATATTGCTAATGCTTTTTGAAAATAATCAAGTGCTTTATTATTTTGAATAGTATCTTTTTTATTTCCCATTTGGTCATATATCTGACCAATATTTAATAAACATGAAGCAACGCCATCCTGAAAATCAATTTCATTAAACAACTCCATACTATTCTTAAAAGCAATAATTGCTTCTTTGTAATTTCCCAGATTTATAAGTGCAGAACCTATATTGTTATATGCAATAGCTGTACTTTTTTTCTCATTCGGTAGCAGCAGATATTGTTCAAGGCATTTTTTTTGACATATCAGAGCAGAATCATATTCATTTTTCTCAGCATATGAGATACCCGCATTGCTATAAGACCTGGCAAGCCCTAATGTATCTTTTAAGACTTTTCGTATTTCAATAGATTTAAATGAATATAAAATTGATTTATCATAATTTTTTAATTTATTGTTGGCTTTTGCCTTCCATTGATATGCATCGGAAATTCCCTTTTTATAATTTAATTTGTCAGCAAGATTTAGTGCCTTAGCAGAAAAAATCAATGATGTATCAGCATTAATTTTATAGTATTCTACGGCAAGTTTAATAAGAGCATCTACTTTTATCGAATCATTCTTTCTGTCAATAACACCAAACAAACTATCAATTTTATTCTGAGTAAAAACTGAAGTAAATGCTAAAAGAATGAAAGTTAATATTGAAACAATTCTGATCAATTGCCTTTAATAATGATTTGGGTTAAAAGTATACAAAAATTGCAACTTATAATAATTCTAAAAATATTCTATTTAACCATTATTTTCCCTTTATAATTCTTCTCCCCAACCAACTCTATCATATACATACCTGATGAAAGTTCATTGCGTTGAATAATTACTTTTTCATCTTTTATATCATTTATTTCTCTTATTATTTTGCCAGTAATATCGCTTAAACGGAGATAATATGAGCTTTTATTGGGATTACTAAATTGTATAGTTGTGCTTTCGTTAAATGGGTTTGGGTAAATGCTTAATGGGAACCATGGTTTATGTTCAGATATACCCAATTGATCCGTATTATCTTTTTTATTTGAGAAAGCTGTATATAATTGCTTTGTTCCTGCACCACAATCATCTCTTACTACACCTATCATATAATAATAAACTGTTGTTATATTCAAATCATTGTAAGTGAATATTGGTTGTGGTGAACCTGGGAGTGAGTCTAATAATTGCAAATTAAAAGGTGTTGTACCTCTATAAACATAATATTGATTTGGAACAAAGCTCCCATCTTCAATTTCGTACTTCTCCCATGTTAAACCCATTGTTGTTTGATTACCTGCAATTACAAGATTTATTGTTTTATGAAAATATGAAGAATTAATATCTGATTGAGCACCGCAAGTATCAATTACTGTGATTTTGTACTTATCCGAATGAGAAGCAGGATTAGAAGAATAATCTATGCAATAGTTCAAACTGTCAGCAGAAACTGTAACCACAGCATTATATACATTATATGCCACCTCTTTTTGAATACAGTAACTTCCTATTGCTTCATTTGGAATTGCTTCCCACATTATTCTATTTTTTTCTATTGCAGGATCAACAGTTACAAGGCAAAGTTGCTGATTTTGATATGGAACAGGAATAGTAAGAACTATTGTTATTACACTATCGCAACCTACTGAGTTTGGGATAACATCAATGTAGGTTCCTGAAACTGTCCAGATATGGTTTCCACTTGGTGATGTATAACTTGTGCAAACTGTATCAATTACAGTATTTGTTGTTCCACAAATATCATACACTCTTACATGACCTGATTCTGTACCATTTCCATTATTCCAAATAGCTCCAATAGCAACTATAGTACCATCAGTATTTAAACTTACTGAATAACCTGATTGATCACCAGCGGCTTCGCTGTCAATATCACTACCAATTTGTGTCCATATTCCGCTTGAATAATGGTAAATTCTAACATGACCTGCACCTGTCCCTGAATTACTTCGTGCTCCAATAGCTACAGAATTACCATCAGAACTTAAACTTACTGACCAGCCAGAATTATCAGCAAAAGCCTCACCATCAATATCGCTGCCTTTTTGTGTCCAACTTCCTCCATTGTACTCATACACTCTTACATGGCCTGCCGCAATATTTGTTCCGTCATTGCCCCATGCACCTATCGCAATTGTAAGCCCATCTGAGTTTAGGCTCACCGACCAACCTGAATAATCACCATCAGCTTCACTATCAATATCACTGCCAATTTGTGTCCAACTTCCTCCATTATACTCGTATATTCTTACATGACCTGCGTTGGTTCCATTTGCTGTATTATACGGGGCACCGACAGCTACCATATTACCACTATCACTTAAACTGACAGAATAACCAAATTGATCGCTAGCTGTTTCACCAATTATTGTACTTCCCAATTGTATCCAGTTTGATCCATCATATTCAAAAATTTTTATATAACCTTCATTTGGTGCTCCAATAGCTACTCTATATCCATCAGAACTTAAACTTACTGAACGACCTAATACGTCACCACTAGATTCGCCATCAATATCACTACCCATTTGTGTCCATATCCCAACTAAATACTGATAAATCCGAACTTGACCAAAGCCACCATTATTATATGGTGCTCCCACCGCAACGATAGAACCATCGGAACTTATGCTTACTGAAGTGCCTGAATAATCCATCAAAGCTTCACCATCAATATCATTCCCCTTTTGAATCCAATTTCCAGTAATAAATTCATATATTCTAACATGGCCAGCAAAACTATCTGTTCCATTATTTTCAGGAGCACCAATAGCAAGTGTAAAACCATCAGAACTTAAACTTACTGACCAGCCTGATAAATCTCCAGCAGCCTCGCCATCGATGTCATCACCAATTTGTGGAAATGTAGTTTGTGAATTTACCGTTATTCCAAATAATAGAATTGCTAAAACTAAAATTACTCTTAACATTTTTAAAATATTTGATTATTTGATTATCAATTTCCCCTTATAATTCTTCTCCCCAACCAACTCAATCATATACATACCGGGTGAAAGTTCATTTTTATTTATGATGATCTTCTCATCCGTAATGCTTTCCGACTCCCTAACCGGCTTACCTGTGATATCGTGCAGGTACAGAGTATAGGGTATATGATTGGGATTGCTGAATTGGATTGTTGTGCTTTCGTTGAAAGGGTTTGGGTAAATTGATAACAAGTTATATCCAATACCTGAATTTACACCTACCAAACCAATATTATCTTTTTGATTTGAAAATATGGAATATGTAGATTTTGTGCCACCGCAACCATCTCTAACTGCACCTACCATATAATAATATACAGTTGTTATATTATTATCGTTATAGGAATTAAAGCTGCCGGAAACCGAATCAATCAATTGTAGATTAAAAGGAGTTGTCCCTCTATAAATATAGTATTTGCTTGGAACAAAGCTTGCATCTTCTACTTCGTAATAGTCCCAATTTAAGCCCATTGTTGTACCAAAAGCAGCTATTGTAAGATTTATTGTTTTATGGTAAAAACTGGAGTCTAAATCAGATTGATTTCCACAAGTGTCCATTACTGTAATTTTATATTTATCACCATGCGATTCTGGCACTGAAGCGTAATCAATAAAGTAACTTGTATCAACTGCAGGAACAACACCTATTACAGAATAAATATTTGTTGAAATTTCTTTTTGAACAAGGTATGATTCTGTTCCCACATCAGGTACTTTTTCCCACATAACCTTATTTTTACCAACTGTTGGATCAACTGTAACAAGACATAGTTGTTGATCCTGATAAACATTTTGTACTAAAACTTCTACATCATCACTGGCAGTACAACCTAATGCATCGGTTAATACAACAGTATATGTTGTTGTTGTTGTTAGTTGTGCTACTGGATTTGAAATATTTGTAGCGCTTAAACCTGTTGCCGGACTCCAGCTAATAGAAGTATAAGGCTGAGATAAGCTTGGGTAATTTGAAGTAGAAACAGTATTTAACTGAACTGCATCATTATTACAACATATCTCATCTTGCCCTGCATCAATATTTAATTCTATTACTTTTAGTTCTGCTTGATCTGAAGTAATACTCCTACATAAATTACTTACCTGACAAGCATACATACCCTCGTTTGATAAGCTTACACTTGGTATTGTGTACGATGAATTTGTGGCACCAGAAATAATAAACCCATCTTTTATCCACTGGTATGTAATGGGCAAATCTCCTGTAGTAGTAACTGAAAATGTAACACTACTGCCAAGGCATTTGTTTTGCGTAACAGGTTGTGTTGTAATATTAACTGTTATGGGTTGACCGGTAACTGTAGCAGTATAACAACCCTGTGCTTTAATTACATGGCTCATTCCAAACAACAAAGCACAGCAAATAGCTGAAAAAAAACAAATTTTACGTTTCATAATATAAGGATTTAAGTTTAACAATTTTTATTTTTGGAACTAATTTTCCGTAGATACCGGAAATGTGAATGGATATTTGATGCATTTTAAGACAGAGTGAAGATTGTAAATACTTTTCAATGAAAATCCCTAAGGGATTAAATGTGAATAACCGCACGAAGTGCGGAAAAACAACACCAGTACCATATAACCCTGAAGGGGTTGAATGTTTACAATATATACTTCTCATCATATTCTACTCCGTTTTCTTTTAACAATTCTATATATTCTTCCCTGAATGTCTTTATTTTGTGATGTGCCTGCTGATTCTTTACATATTCTATCAATCTGTCTTTTTCCTTTATGGTATAAGTAAAAGCTCCGTAACCATCCTGCCAGTCGTTGAATTGACTGAATATTTTATTTTCTTTTATCCATTTTGAAGATGCAAGTTTAATATCCTTGACAAGATTAGCCAAAGCTACTGAAGGATGCAGATGTGTTACTATATGCAGGTGTTCTTCCATTCCGTTGATGCGGTACAGATGACATTTTTTATTTGTTAAAATACCGGTAATATACTTGTATAGTTCTTCTTTTCTGTCTCCCTGCATGGTACGCTCGTGTTTGTATGTACCGAAGACTATCTGGTAGATTATTTGCGTGTATGTACTCATATATGCTCCTTATATTCAACCCCTTCGGGGTTGGGTTTAGTTTTTCTTGTTACAACCGGACTTCGTCAGGTGTTATTCACATTTGACTCCTTCGGAGTCGTATCAAGTGCATCCCGTTTCATATCCTGACCTAATGTGTACTTATATTCACGAGGATATAGCCTTGTTGCTTCAAATATCTTTAAAAGCAGCGTATATATATCTTTGTAAACCGGTAATTCGTAATATAGTGCCATTTTAAAAAAAATTTCGACCTGCGGAGCAGGTATTATTAAATTGTTAAATAGATAAATAGTTTAAAAAGACCTGACACACCTAACATAGTTGGCGTAGTTCTTATCGTTGAAGTACTGGCCGCCATAGCCGAAGAACTGTACCCAAGCGCTGGTCGCATCGTACTCGGAACTACTCCAATAGCCGTTAGACGAAAAACCGCCAACAAGAGTTTTTTGCAGGTAAAGTTGGTTAAGCTGGTCCTTTGCGGGCAAAAACCAGTCGGTAAAACAGTTTAGTGTCAGCGTATCGCAAATACTTGCTGCTATTGGTCTTGTTGCACAACCGGCAACAATGGCAGTTGTATTAGTAGCGCCATCTGTTAAGGAGACAGCTCCGGGAATTGATGTGCCATAACAACCCCATTCAACTCCTGTGCTTTGGTCTTGCTGTGGGGCTATTAAGCCGTGTCCTGTACCATCTACATAAAAAACTATACCACCATGAAACCAGTCGCCAATAACAACCAAAGTTGTATTGGCAAGTATTTTATGGCGGATAACACTACTGTACCAGGGTGTTGCATTAGGACAAAGTACATCAGTAATTTTCGCTCTAAAAAAGCGTTTTCCTGTACCAGAAGCGGCAGTAATAATTGTATATGGCGTTGTTGTGGCACCGCTAATGTCTGCCCATGTAAGGCTGTCTTCGCTTTGCTGCCATTGTATTGTTCCGTTGGCACCTGTTACAGATAAAATAGCATTGTCACCAACTACAACAGTGTATAGTTGTGTTTGTGAAAAACTTGTTATTGCTAAAAAGCAAATTGCTGATAAAATTAAGATTGTTTTTTTCATGAGTATTAATTTTTCATTGTTATTAAATTTATAAAATTCTAAAAAAGTGCAATTAATACCAAAAAAGTGCAATT
>JBDRPR010000477.1:0-2704 GCA_043826845.1 Bacteroidota bacterium | reverse complement strand
AATTGCAGATCATCAGCATATCAAATGACACAATTTATTTGACTAATGGGGGATATGCAATTATACCAGCAGGTTTCAGCGGCGATTATAATGATTTAGCAAATGCTCCATTAAATCTTACAGATTTTACAAATGATGCAGGGTTTATAATTGACCCGACTGATGCAGATGCTGATCCGACAAATGAATTACAGATATTATCAATATCAAATGACACATTATATTTATCAGGAGGAAATTCATTATATCTGGAAAACCTGAGTGATACCAGTTATTGGGAAAGAATAGGTGATAATTTGTATTATGATCTTGGGAATGTAAGTGTTGGCAGTAACATTGTGAATCCTTCTGGAAGATTACAGGTGACCAGTGATCCCACAGCAGGTGTAAATGATGTAATATTCAGTGTTCTTAATGCAGATGGCGATACAGTATTTGCTGTATATCAGGAAGGCGTTCGTATATGGGTAAATGATGATGGCTCAAAAGCTACAGGAAATAGAGGCGGATTTGCTGTCGGAGGTTTCAGTCCTTCAAAAAATACAACAAATGAGTATTTGCGTGTGACACCGGATAGTGTGAGAGTTTATATTGAAGAAGGTAGTGGAACAAAGGCGACTGGAAATAGAGGAGGATTTGCAGTTGGTGGTTTTAGTCCATCAAAATCATTTACCGATTATTATTTTAATGTTGAGTATTCAGATGACGCAGAAATTATTGACCCAAGTACGCCAAGGTTATTATGGTATCCGCAACGTGAAGCTTTACTTTCTGGAAAGGTATTGATTTTACATCCTGATAGTGTCGGTACAAATTCATTTACTTCAGGTTATGAAAGCAGGGCAAAGGGAAATTGGTCACATGCATTGGGTTATAAGGCAATTGCAAGAGGAAACTATTCTACTTCAATTGGAAAATACTCAAAGGCATACGGAGAAAATTCATTTGCATTTGGTGACAGCGCAAAAACTCTCAATAGAGATTCTTATGCTTTTGGTGCCGGAGCAGTTACTGAGGGAAAAGGCTGTTATGCTTTTGGAGCAGTAATGAGAAATTCTGATGGAACTCCTACAAGTCTTTTTACAAAAGCGGTTGGTGATTATTCATTGGCTCTTGGTTTTGGAGCAGAATCCAATGGTTTTATGTCAATAGCGTTTGGTAGCAGAGCAATATCTACTGGTGATTATTCTATGGTTTTTGGTTATGAAGCTGAAGCGTCTGGAATATGGGCGATGGCTTTAGGTGATAATACTCATGCTACAGGATATTTTTCACTTGCAATGGGCACATTTACTACTGCAAGTGGAAATGCTTCAACTGCATTTGGAAGGGGGTGCGAGGCTTCAGGATCCACATCCGTTGCTGGTGGTGTAGATTGTATTGCTACAGGACAAGGTTCAGTGGCACTTGGTGACCGTGCCAGGGCGCAGGGATTTTATTATTCTACAGCGTTCGGCGGAAGGACAACTGCATCTGGAAAAGGTGCATTTGCTGCCGGTGATACGACTATTGCCTCAGGTGATTATTCCGTTGCTATCGGAGCTTCAAATATTTCAAGTGCAATGTCCTCCACTTCATTTGGAAGTAGTAATATTGCCAGTGGCTTTGCTGCTATGGCACTGAATAGCCACACCGATGCTTCAGGGATGATGGCCACCGCAATGGGGTTGGAAACTGATGCTCAATCATATGCTTCACTTGTTATTGGCAGATATAATACAATTGCTGGTTCTGCAAATAGTTGGGTCGCAACTGACCCGATATTTGTAATTGGCACAGGATCAACTCCGGGTGCCCGAAAAAATGCAATGACAGTTTTAAAAAATGGAGAAGTTTATATGCCTGATGTATATACTGATGCTGTAGGTGTAACTAACCTGCCATTATATATTGATAATACGGGTAAACTGGGTTATTTATCTTCATCAAGAAGATACAAAAAAAATATTATAGATATGGAAAATGTGGATTGGCTATACAATTTGCGCCCTGTGAATTTTTATTATAAAAATGATAATGAAAATATCCTCCAGTATGGTCTGATTGCTGAAGAAGTGGAATTGGTAAATCCAAAATTTGTTATCTATAGCTCTGATGGAAAAATTGAAACAGTTCAGTACAATAACCTTATTTCTCCAATGCTAAAAGCTCTTCAGAATCAAAATGCAAAGATATCTAAGCAGGAATGTGAAATTATTGATTTGAAAAAAAGAATTTCAGATATGGAAAATTTATTAAAAATTAATTCAAAAAAATAAAAAAAATGAAAAATATATTGGTGCTTATTATTGTCTTGTTAATTTGTATTTGTAGTATTTTTTCTCAAGCCCCTCAAAGTTTCAAATACCAGGCAGTTATCCGTAATGGATCAGGGCTTGTGATTCCAAATCAGTTGGTGAGCATTCGTATCGGCATTATTGAAGGATTAATTTCAGGACCATTGATTTATCAGGAAGAACATTTAGTTACAACAAATGATTTCGGACTGGTAAATCTTGAAATAGGTAATGGAAATGTTGTATCAGGTGATTTTAGTTTAATCCCATGGGGAAGTGACTCATATTTTGTACAGATTGAGTTGGATGAAAACGGCGGGACTGCTTTTCAACTGATGGGGGTATCACAACTTTTATCTGTGCCATACTCATTATATGCCGAACGTTCAGGAATGACAGATTCAACCATTTGGAAAAGAAATGCCAAT
>JBDRPR010000476.1:0-4166 GCA_043826845.1 Bacteroidota bacterium | reverse complement strand
TTTGTTGAAATGTTTGTTGGCGTTGGCGCTTCCAGAGTACGCGATCTTTTTAAACAGGCAAAGACAAAAGCACCATGTATCGTTTTTATTGATGAAATAGATGCAGTTGGGCGTGCCAGAGGCCGAAATTCAAATTATGGTGCCAATGATGAAAGAGAAAATACATTAAATCAACTTTTGACTGAAATGGATGGTTTTGGAACAAATAGTGGTGTAATCATTATTGCGGCGACGAATAGAGCAGATATCCTGGACAGAGCATTGATGCGTGCTGGAAGATTTGACAGACAAATTCATGTTGAACTCCCTGATATTAAAGAACGTGAAGCAATTTTTAGAGTGCATTTAAAACCCATTAAAACTGACGAATCCGTTGATGTACTATTTCTTGCTAAACAAACACCAGGATTTTCGGGAGCTGATATCGCCAATGTTTGTAATGAATCGGCTCTTATTGCTGCAAGAAAGGATAAAAAACAAGTTGAAAAACAGGATTTTCTTGATGCTGTGGACCGCATAATAGGTGGACTTGAAAAACGGAATAAAATTATTACAAAGTCTGAGAAAAAAACAATTGCATTTCATGAAGCAGGACATGCAACAATAAGTTGGTTGCTTGAGCATGCAAATCCATTGGTAAAAGTTACTATTATTCCCAGAGGTAAAGCATTGGGAGCCGCATGGTATCTCCCTGAAGAAAGACAAATAACAACAACAGAACAAATCCTTGATGAAATTTGTTCTACAATGGGTGGAAGAGCATCTGAAGAAATTAATTTCGGAAAAGTGTCAACAGGTGCTTTGAATGATCTGGAAAGGGCAACCAAGCAAGCATATGCGATGGTTTCTTTTTTCGGAATGAGTGAAAAAATCGGAAATAGGAGTTTTTATGACTCCTCGGGACAGACGGATTTTAATTTTACAAAACCATATAGCGAAAAAACAGCTGAACTTATAGATAAAGAAGCTAATGATATAATTGATGCGCAATATAAGCGTGCAAAAATAGTTCTCGAATCCAATAAAGAAGGATTAATAAAACTGGCTGAGAAACTTCTCGTAAAAGAAGTAATTTTTAGTGAAGATCTTGTTGAAATTTATGGACAACGTCCATTTAAAAGCAGGAGCGATGAGGAAGCGGAAATTCGAGAAGAAATGGAAATTAGTAATAAAAACGATCAGTCAAAAAAAGCTTCAGAAAATAAAGTAATTGAACCAACTAAAAAAACGGTTGATAAAATTAAAAAAGATTGATTTTTTGGAAATGCTAAATATTTTATCAAAAAAATTAATGTAATGGTTACATCAAAGGTTATTTATCTCTCAGATTTGCGGACTCAGGCAATTCATTTAAAATCCAATGATGAAATTTTTACAGATGCTCCTGTGGATAATCACGGCAAGGGAGAAGCTTTCTCTCCGACCGACTTATTCTCTACTTCTTTAGCCAGTTGTATGTTGACAATATTGGGGATACATGCTGCAAATAGCAATTATTCAATCAATGGTACTTATGCTGAGGTCACAAAAATAATGGAAGAAAATCCAAGAAGAGTTGGTGAAATTATTGTTGATCTTTATTTTCCAAAGAGTAAATTTGATCAGAAGCAAAAAAGGATAATTGAAAATGTAGTGAAAACATGCCCTGTATCTAAAAGCCTTCATCCTGAAATTAAGCAAATAATAAGATTTAATTTTTAATTGTTTATGATAATAAATCCAGGTATTAAATTTTCATGTGAAAAAATCGTAACCAAAGCCGATACGGCTAATAGCTATGGCTCAGGATTGGTGGAGGTTTTTGCTACGCCTGCAATGATTGCTTTAATGGAAAAAACATGTATGGAGTCTGTAAAAGAAATAATACCAGAAGATTATACTACAGTTGGCACACAAGTAAATATAAATCATATTAAGCCGACATTCGTTGGAATGAAAGTTATTTGTGAATCTGAACTGATTGAGACTGATAATAAAAAGTTGCTGTTTAAGGTTATAGCATTTGATAATCAGGGCGAAATTGGAAATGGATTTCACACCAGAGTAGTTGTAAATAAAGAGAAATTTATCTCAAAACAATAATCCTTTATGGATTATGTTTTTCATTTACATACTTCATTAATTCAGAAAAAAAAGTGAAAAAATTATTTTCCAGCCAGTCATAATTATTTTTAAACGTTTCCATACAGAATTTTGATTCATCAGGCAAAGAAGTCCTATATGGCATGCGGGTAAAAACCTTTCTGATAAATTCAATGTTTTTATAGGAAACAAGCCAGTTGTTAACAATCATAAAAGGTAAAAAATACTTCACTTTTGAAGGTATTAGTTTATGGTTTCTTACCAATATCAGATATGCATGTCTTGCAAAAGCCTGTAAATTTTTCTCAGAATATATTTCCCAGTTTCTGGCTAAAAAATGATCAAATACAATATCAATTACTATACCGGCATGCTTATGATATTTGGGGGCAAATAGTTTCTTTGATTCACTTATTATTTTATGTCTATCAGTATAACTGTCAATATCTCTGTGGAGTAAAATGCCTTTTTTTATATCTTCAGGAAAATTTTTATAATTGTTACCTTTAACAAAATCCCCTATCATATTACCAAATCTGACATTGTCATTCAATCCTGATAGATAAAGGTGCGCTAAATAATTCATGCAATAAAGGTATGAATTATGTAATTATTAGCATCAGAAAATAACAAATATGTTTCTTAACATATTTTTGTGATTAATTTGCTTTTCAATTAATATTCAAAGTATTCAAGTCAATATAAATGATTTCTTGATCTCTTTAATAAAGAGGGTTGATAAAAATCCTTATACTGTCAGCATTAAAATTTTATCTTTGTATATAATAAAAACGTTATTATTAACATACTAAATAGAACGGAGGAACTATGGCTCGAAAAAATGTAATTATAATAGGTGCTGCAGGAAGAGATTTTCACAATTTCAACACTTATTTCAGGGGGAACAACGATTATAATGTTGTTGCTTTTACCGCTGCACAGATACCTGATATTGACGGAAGGAAATACCCCACTGAACTAGCTGGCAGTTTATATCCTGACGGTATTCCGATTTATGCTGAATCAGAACTCGAAAGACTTATTATAGAATTAAAAGTTGATGATTGTGTATTTGCATATAGCGATGTGACTTATCAGCATGTAATGAGTATGTGTGCAAAAGTTAATACAATTGGCGCGAATTTTATTCTTTTAGGAGCAAAAGATACTCAGATTAAAAGCACAAAACCTGTAATTGCAGTTGGTGCCATCAGAACAGGTTGTGGAAAATCACAGACATCACGTAGAGTTATTGAACTATTAATGGATGCAGGCTTGAAGGTCGTTGCAATACGCCATCCTATGCCATACGGTAATCTGGTTGAGCAAAAAGTTCAGAGATTTGCAACTATTCAGGACCTTGAAAAACATAAATGTACTATCGAAGAAATGGAAGAATATGAACCGCATGTTTCCCGAGGTAATGTAATATATGCCGGAGTAGATTATGAAGCTATTGTGAGAGCTGCGGAAAATGATCCCAACGGATGTGATGTAATATTATGGGATGGAGGAAATAATGATTTTCCATTCTACAAACAGGATTTGTTAATTACTGTTGTTGATCCTCACAGACCAGGTCATGAATTAAAATTTTACCCGGGTGAAGCTACTCTTCGTATGGCCGATGTTGTTGTAATTAATAAAATGGATTCAGCAGGACCGGAAAATATTTTAGAGGTAAGAAAAAATATCGCCATGGTAAACCCCAAAGCGATTGTTGTTGATGCCGCATCTCCTTTAACAATAGATAAACCGGAATTAGTAAAAGGTAAAAAATGTCTTGTAATTGAAGACGGACCCACTCTGACTCATGGTCATATGAAAATTGGAGCAGGAACCGTTGCTGCTCAAAAATGCGGTGCAGGAGAATTGGTTGATCCAAGACCATATGCTGTAGGGAGATTAGCTGAAACATTCAAAATTTATCCGAATATCGGCACACTTTTACCAGCAATGGGTTATGGTGATGAACAAGTTGCGGATCTGGAAAAAACAATTAACAATACACCATGCGATGTGGTGGTTATTGCAACCCCATTTGACATTAAGAGAATTGTTAATATTAATAAACCAACAGTTAA
>JBDRPR010000475.1:0-2336 GCA_043826845.1 Bacteroidota bacterium | reverse complement strand
AGTACTCAGAGCTCATTGTATCAATCAACAAATGTGTTTGTTGGAAAACATGGAAAAACAGCATATCCAGGTTTTATGGATGGCAATATTGATGATGTGCGGATTTACAATCGGGTTATATCGCAAGATGAGGTTGTGCAGCTTTACTATGAAAATAACTGGCCAATTCAAAATGATATTGTTGCCTATTATCCTTTTAACGGAGATGCAACCGATGAAAGCGGGAATGGTAATGATGGAACAGTGAACGGTGCTACATTGACAACAGATCGGTTTGGGGAAGAGAAAAGTGCTTATGAGTTTGACGGGATTGATGATTACATAGATGTCTCAAATGATCCGGATTTCAATTTTGGAACCGGTAACTTTACTATTACTGCTTGGACAAAAACTAATTATGAAAATTCGACAAGAGTAGTCGCAAAATCAAATCATGATGCGGATGATGGATATCAATTTGGAATAAGTACCACCGCACATTTGTACCTTCTTGATTCTGATCCTGTTGTACGTTCAATATCAGAAGTAAATGATAATAATTGGCATCAAATAGTTGGAGTTCGAAATGGTGATTTACTAGTGATATATGTTGATGGTGTTAAAGAATCTACAGAAAGCGGTGTTGGTGGATGGGATGTTAGTACTTCCCATACCTTAAAAATAGGTTGTCGAGATGGTAATTATCCAACATATTTTAAAGGAATTATAGATGATATCCGCATTTATAACCGCACCCTAACTGAATCTGAAATCGATTCTCTGTACCACGAAGGTAGTTGGCCTGCTCTCGAGTCTGAGTCTGTTTTATTTTTTAGCGATTTTAATAATTTAGATGGTTGGATAAATACTGATCCAGAGGAGTTTTATATAACAAATAACAATCTGTATTTTGCAGCCAGAAAGGGCGATGTGCAGCACCTTTACTATCCGATTTCAATAACAGAAAAGAATTTTAAAATTACAGCAAAATTCAAAATGACCGGGAATACTGCAAATTGCTTTGTATGCATTGGAGTTACCCAACAAGTTTACGACATTCATGATAGCTACCCGTTGTTCAACAATAGTATTGCTTTACAACCAGCATATACAGCGGGAGATTCATATGGGAATTTTCTTTTAAATGGTTGTTGGAGAGATGGGAATGGTAATTTTTACGGAATTTCAGAAGGTAGTGACTGGTTATCAGGATATGATGGGTTTAAATCTCTTTTAAAAAACACTTGGTATATAGGAGAAATCTGTGTTTCTAATAATAACTGGACTTTGAGTTTATATGACAATGGTAATAATTTAATTTATTCCGCAAATAACACTTGTACTTCATTGGGTAATGAATTCAATTATTTTTATATTGGAAATCCTACAGATTATAATTTCGAATATTTATATGGAGAAATAGATTGGGTTATAGTAGAACAGGATACAACTACTCAATTAATCACTCTAGAAGTTGATTCAGTCCAGTCCAATCAAGGAGATACTCTAATTGTTCCTGTTCAAGTACAGTGTCCTTTAAATAAAAAATACGATTCTGCCGAACTTACATTCAGTGGCTATCAAGATGGTTTGGAATTTATTGGAATAGATGCAACCCAGGGAATGATAATTGACTCGGATTGGACATATTCTGTAAATGAAACCAATAGTCTTTTATTTACTGCATCTGCTGGAGCAAATGAAATTTCGGGTAGTGGCGTTTTTTGTTATTTGAAATTTCAAGCAATTGGAGATATTTGTGATTTTGTACCTGTCAATATTGAGTCGGCTGTTTTTAATACAGGGGAAGATTCTGTAGAAATTACAAATGGGGGCGTTTATATACAACCGCTTCCGGTTTTTGGAGATGTTGATGAAAATAGTATCGTCCAAGCACACGATGCGGCATTAATATTGAAACATCTTGTTGGAATTGACACGCTCTTTTGCCAGAGTATTGCGAATGCTGATGTGACAAATGATAAATCAATTTCTGCTCTTGATGCTTCCATAGTGCTTAAATATGTTGTGAAGTTAATTGACTTATTGCCATGTGATACATCTGCATTAGAATTGAATGTCAGCGGCGATTTCTATTTTACTGACGGTGAATTTACACCTGGTGAACCTGTTAGCATTCCATTGTATTTGACAAAAGGTGAAAATTTGCTATCATTTGAGGCTGAGTTTGAATATAATCCTGAACAGTTATCACTTGTGGATATTGCGTGGTCAGATTTACTTAATGGCTTTACCAAGCAGATTAATCCTGTTGATAATTCAGTTAAAGTTGCTGGAGCCGGATCAATGCCGGATGGACAGGAAGGTGTATTCGCAACATTACAATTTGTCGTTAA
>JBDRPR010000474.1:0-2345 GCA_043826845.1 Bacteroidota bacterium | reverse complement strand
TTGAGTATTTTCGCGTACTTCATACTTTACCCGTTAGACCTATATACAGAAATCGATAATAGATTATGAATTATTAATAAAAAAAGGGATATGTTTACAATGATAAAGACGAGCCTATTATTGTTATTACTAATAATAAGTTCTTATATATATTCCCAACCTGATACTCTTTGGACAAGAACTTTCGGTGGAGATGAATCTGATTATGGAGAATGTGTACAACAAACAAGAGATAATGGATTTATTATAGCAGGTCATACTAAATCATTCGGCGATTATTTTGGTGATGCTTTACTGATTAAATATGATAGTGAGGGTAATTTGACCTGGTATAAAACTTATGGAGGGGACAGAGAAGATAGGATTTCTTCTATAAAAGAAACATATGACAATGGATATATTATTTCCGGTAAAACAGCTTCTTTCAGAACAGTGTGGTCAAATGGCTGGCTATTAAAAACGAATCAATATGGGGATACACTCTGGACAAGAACATATGGTGGATCAAAAAGTAATAATTTCAATTGTATTATTACGAATCAAGATAGTGGCTATACCACAATTGGAAGTACAAACTCATTTGGTTTAGGAGAATGGGATATTTGGGTAGTAAGATTTGATTCCACCGGTGGAATGATGTGGGAAAATACTTACGGAGGGAAACAAAGTGAATATGGATTATTCATAGAAAAGACTTCAGATAATGGTTATATTCTATGTGGTAATACGAATTCATTTAATTCCCAAAACGTTGATATAATTGTGATAAAAATTAATGGATTTGGTGAGCAAGTATGGAAATATCAAGATGGTGGTGATGGCTTTGATGGTTGTTCATCAATAATACAATGCTATGACGATTCGTATGTTTTAATAGGATATACTCAAGAAAACGTTGGTGAAAATAGCAATCTATGGATTTTAAAACTTGACTCTTTAGGAAACCTTATTTGGGATAAAACTCTTGGTGGTGATTATGGTGATTACGGAAAACTAATCCAGCAGACTTACGATGGAGGATATATTATTATCGGTACTGCTGATTCGAATCCAATTAACAATCATTCAAAGTTATGGATTTTAAAAATAGATTCTTTAGGAAATATACTCTGGGAAAAAATATTTAACAAGGGTACTAACGATGATGGTAATTATGTTCAAGTAATACATGATAAGGGATATATTGTTCTTGGTGGTACGCTTACATTTATGGGAAACAGTGATATTTGGTTAATGCGGTTTTCTCCTGATACTGGAAATGTATCTGGTTTAGAATATAATTATCTTACAACTACGTCGTTTTCAATAAGCCAAAATTATCCAAATCCGTTTAATCCGATTACAACGATATTATATCAACTACCCAAATCATATTATGTAAAATTGTCAATCTATGATATTAACGGTAGATTCATAGAATCCTTAGTAGACGAATGGAAAAACGCAGGAATTTATTCAGTGATATGGGATGCAAAAAAGGTTGGTTCTGGAATATATCTATACTCTATAGAAACAATTGATTTTACTTGCACAAAAAAATGTGTAGTTCTTAAATAGTATCAGATGGCCAAGGAATGATGGCTTTTTTGAATAAAAATGGTCTAACCATTGGCTGGAGGTAACGAGGTGAGCTGTTCGATGAACAAGGATTTTAAGAGTTTTCTCGGGTATATTTTTAAAGGTGGAAACCCTGTTCGTTATATCACCTCGTACCTCAGCCTTGTCCGTTAGGCGTAATAAAAGGAGAATAAGATGAAGTACATACTATTCTCATTTCAGATTATATTAATAACAATGTTTTTTTCATGTGAACTGTTTGATATAAAGGACAGTCTGGAAGTACCTGATTGGTATCCATCGCAGTTTGTATTTTCAGAAAATCGTTTTTCGGAGTATAATACAGTAGCAGCTGATTTTTCAGAAATTTATGAGATTGATGAAAATGATTTTGTTATCGATTCTTTTACTACACATATATACAGAATATATAGTTTGGATGTTCCTGTTTGCACATTCACCGATTCGACTGATGATTTTATTGAATTCAATCAAAAAGTCACTGAATTTATACAAACCTGGTATCGTTTGTTTTCGATAGAATATTTTGAGGTTGATACGATGCATTACATGGACAAAGATGGCGGGTATCATGGTGCAACAATATATATCCGAAGTAATTATTCGATACCAATATATGACGGCTCTAGGTCTTTAGGCGAGATTGGAGTTGGGATGTGGGGTTCGGGAAATATTTTTCGACTCAGTTCAACACTACTACCACAGCTGAGAGTACCTAAAGAAAATATTATTACTTTAAAAGAAGCAAAAGAAATTCTCGATGGCTA
>JBDRPR010000473.1:0-4793 GCA_043826845.1 Bacteroidota bacterium | reverse complement strand
AGTTCCTCCTCCAAGTAATATCTCTATACTCCCTAAGCTATTACCACAGATCTCATTATCAATATCAACATCACTTAAAGATAATGTGCCGGATTCATTACTTACAATGTACGTAGGAGTAGTAATTGAGCAACTACTATTATCAGTAATAGTACAAGTATAATTACCAGCACTAATTCCTATCAAGTCCTGACTTGTTGAACCATTAGACCAGTGATATGAATAAGGAAGGGAACCTCCACTAATGATGATATCAATAGAACCCTGATGATTTCCACATACTTCATTTACTGCATTTCCATACGTTAGTGCAAGAGTTCCACTATTATTGTAAACAATTCCACTTGTATAAACAGCACAGTTGTTTGCATCAGTAATTGTAACAAAATACTCTCCCTGATGTATATTTACAAGATCCTGATTAGTTGAACTGTTTGACCAAATGTAATAATATGGCAAAGCCCCACCTGAAACAGAAATATCAATACTTCCGGCTCCATTTCCACATATTTCATTTGTAGGAACAATACTGGTAATTGCAAGATTGCCAGTTAGATTAAGAATATCAAAGTTTTGTATTTCTTCGCATCCTTCTCCATCTGTTATAGTAATTGTATATGTATTAGCAGAAAGAGCAGTTATATCATCAGTAGTAGCTCCATTAGACCATTGAACAGAATATGGGGAAAAGCTGGTAAATATTGTCAAATCTATTAATCCATTACCGTTCCCGCATGTTTCATTTGCAAATACCGAACTTGATATTTCCAGATCACAATTAGGAATACAATTTCCAACATAATTTAATACGGTAAATGTATCAATAAAAGAACAACTATTGAAATCGGTGATAGTAACGTAAAAATTTCCCTGAGCGAGTTCATTAATATCTTCTGTAATATCACTATTTGACCATAAGAAAGAGTAAGGACTTGTTCCTCCAGATACTGATAAGTTTATAATTCCTTCATTGTCACCACAATTTTCATTTGTAATATTTGCTGATACGTATATCGGAGGTACTTGATTAACTGTAAATGTTTCAATTCCCATACATCCACCTCCGTCGTTAACTGTTACATAGTAATTACCTGAACTCAAATTAGAGATGTCTTCTGTTGCAGATAAATTACTCCATAAGAAAGTAAATGGACCAGTACCTCCAGATACTGTTAAATCTATAATTCCGTTATTAGCTCCGGGGCATGTTACATCATTAGTAGTGCCACTTAAAGCCAGAGTACCGTTATTAGATAAATTGAACGAATATTCATATTCACAATTATCGGTACCAGTTATTGTAACTGAATATGTCCCGCTTGTCAGATTGGAGATATCTTCTGTTGTGGCTGCTGTATTCCATAAGTATGTGAAGGGTGAAAAACCACCTGTAATACTTATATTTATTGCTCCGTTATTAAGTCCGCAATCTGGTTGAGTAGAAGAAGTTGTAATTACAGGAAGTATAGGCTCATCAATTGTAAAAACTGAATCAGGCTGGTCAGCACTTAAACTGATACTCCAGGAAAATATCCATCCATTATTATTAGGAATTTCATCTGTGATTATTAATGTCCAATCCCCGTTCAATGGGACTCCAACCAAATCACCAAGTGACTGATAAGATTCGTATGAACCCGGTGGCAAATATTTATCAGATTCAATTGTGCCATAACAAATTGTTGTATATGTATATGAGTTCAGATTAGCCATACTAACCATTGTACCATAAGTCGGGTTAGGTGTAAAACAATAATTATATCCAATTCCGGGTGAAGTATCTGTGTTTCCGGCATCAGCAGGTCCTATTGCACATGGTTCTCCCATATTTGTTACAGCTCCTCCTGGCTGTTGTTTTAGTACGATCTGTGTTCCTCCGGGGGCTTCAAGCAACACTTCCAGTTCTCCAATACGTGAATGTTCCATATTCATGCATATTGACTGTATTTGGTTAACGTTTGACAGTGTTTGTCCAGCACCAAATCCTGAAATATTTATAGAAGTAGTATATGACAAGCCTGTCCCGTCGGGCAAGAACACAGGTCCGCCATCAAAAATATCACCGTAAATAATATCCTGAGCACTACACCCGTAGCCATCCATTACTTGCACATAATATGTGCTTGCCGTTAACCCAATTACAGGATTAGTTGTATAAGTTGTTGTTTGATTGGTAGCACTATCAGTAAGAGTAATATAATATGGAGGAATTCCCCCTGAAACAGTAAGAGTTACTTCACCAGATGTATCTCCATTACATGTCAAATCAGAAGGAGTTGTGGTATATTCAATAAGTGTATAGTCGTCAATGTAAAGTATTACAGTATCTGCAGGTTGACAGGGTGCAGGATAAAAATATAGCTCAACAGTTTCCTGTCCTTCAGTAAGACCGTCACCATATGAGTCAATTACGATTGTAGCAGAAGTTTGCCCTGCAGGAATAACAATCAATGAATCAATATGTGCATAATCAACGCCATTTATTGCAGTCCCACCAATACCGATGGAAATGTTGACATCATCAACCATTGCACTATCCAGCTGAAAAGTAAAACTTGCCTGAATACAACCTTCCAATGCTATATCATTAGCACTAAAAGTGTTAGTTGTGGCGGAAACATTAGCCTGAACAAGGGAATTTTCCTGTAGTAGCACACCGGAATCATAAGCGGCATCACTTCCATCAGCAATCATCAGTTTTAAAGTGTATGTTTCGCAGGGAATTAATCCTTCTTTTTTAGCTGTCATCAATGTAGTGAAACCATCAAACTCAATATTGGTTGTTCCTGTTTCATTATTTACATAGAATTGCCAGAATGAACCGCTGTTAATTGTATTTATTGAAACAGGTGTGGTTGTTCCGGGAACTACTGCCAGATTTTCTTCACCTGAAATGCCAGGGCCACTGATAAAAAATGCAAAAACATCATTATAACCTGAACCAACCCATTCGTTATATTCTTCAGATAAAAAGATATATTTAAATTCAATCATATCAGATTGCACTTCAAAATCAAATTGTAAAACAACTGCATCATTTGTATTATATCCTGCCAGAGCAGTTAACAATGGATTACCTGCGCCACCCATGCCGCTGGATGTAGAACCACTTGAATTAGGCCCGATAGCATCAAAAACATTACCTGTTGATAAAATTACACCAGAATTAACATTTAATCCTGTGCCCTGAAATTGAAAGGCTCCGCTTTGCAGACTTGCACCAGTAACACTTGAATTTGTCACTGCAATATTATTTCCAGCAAGTATCTCGCCTAAATCCTGAGCAGTATAACCACTTGTAACCGTAAGTTGTGCATCGATGGTAATGCTAATCAGAATTAATAAAGCTGCAAAAGTAAGGCAATGATTTTTCATGTGTTTATAATTTATTTTTAATGGTCAGATGTAATATCCATGATGAACATTCCTGGTTTGTGTAATCTTTATTACATGGATATTTCATGTGTTTATTTTTTAATTTTTTAATGGACACATGGAATAGCCAATAATAATCATCTCAGTTTGTGTGAAATTATTTCTCATGGCTATTTCATATTATGTAATTTTTTGCTATTATTATATTTTGACCCAATGCCGATAGCTATCAGCACCATATTTCAAATTCAAAGTAGATTTTTCCGGAATTTTTAATACCGGAATTTCAGTAATTTCGAAATGAAATGATTTAACCTTGTTCAAGCCTAACTGATATTTATAAATATTCAAATAATAAATCTATGCATTTTCTATTTATCCCACAATTAAACAAGACTCATTTATTTCAATAAATGTTGCAGGTAAAATAAAGCATATTATATTATAATCAAAGGTAATTAAAAAGTTGCAATATTATTTATTGTCGTAAAAAATAATTTTACGATTATTATTAGCAGTTTTTAACAAGGTTCATTTCTTTTTACCAAAAAGTGAAGACCAAATACCACCTCCTGATTTTTGTTTAGGCTGACTGGCTTCACGATATTTTTCTGAAAGTAAATCACCTGTGCTTTTATGTGTTTCAACAACACTTTTACAATAAGGACATTCAGGTTTGACTGTCGGATCAAAATCTGCCCCGCAATTATGACATTTAATATCATTTGTCTTAACCTGATTAACACAACCGCATTGTTCACATAATATCGCAGTTGAATTTTCAGGAACACTAAGTTTTGCCTGACAAACTTTACAGGATATTTCAGAAAAAGTAACATCAGGAATTTCAATATACTCATGTTTAAGACCTATATGTTCAACAATTTTCTCAGCAATATCTTTGGAAAATGCCTGCAAAAAAGCATTTACAGAAATCTGGTACATCAATTCGGGATTCTCAACTACCGAGTTTTCAGGATGATGATATATTGATTTTAAATCTTTCACATTCTCGAAACCTGATTTCATTATCTTAATATTTTCATCAATAAATTCAATGAAATCCTCATTAAACTCATAATGAACCACTCCATTTTCAACTGTGTATTTTAACCGTGATACTGCTTCACTTTTGTGAGGATTAGTAAATTTATCAAAATATTTGTCGTCAACAACTTCATTATAATACATATTGTAATAATCCATGTATTTTTTTTGAAAAGACTTCTGTTTGCTTTTTGGGCCATGCCTTTCAGGAAACAGTTTAAATTCAAGCTCATGTAATTTGCATTGATAATCAATATAATTCTTCTTATCTCTGTTTTTTGTCGATTCAGCTATTTTTTGATTAAGTGCATTATATTCCAGCACCAAAGGATTTTTCATGTTTTCAATCGAAAAAACATTCATTGCTTCTT